>QKHT01000303.1 GCA_003249935.1 Bacteroidota bacterium | reverse complement strand
GCAAACAAGGAACTAAAAACCTATCGCTCTCGAAGGTATTTGAAAACCAGCCTTCGCTGCGCAAAAAATTTCCACGTTGTACGCCATAAAGCACACCAACGCCTCCACCAATTGAAAAAAAAACCTTACGCTGCTTTGAAAAGAAACTGTAAAGAAAACTCATGTCTGTAAGCGATTCGACCGGAGACGGACCTAATATCGAAAATTCTTCAAAATACATTATCTGCCATGTATATAGCCTTTTACCGGTGCACTTGTTATAGTTAAACCCAATGGCAGGTGCCCCCTCATTTACGCCATGATTCGATTCGAATACCGACACTCCGCCCAGTACCGACCACCATTGGGTTGAGTATGCTGCATGGTTAGTTTGAGTCTCCTGCGCATTTCCCGATACACCGGAAAACCACACGATTAATACGGAAAAAACCGTTATAAAATTTTTCACCCCTTGGGCCATTTTATTCTTCTTTCGAAAATAAATTTACGAAAATCACAAAAAAAACGGCATTTATGTTTGGTTAAAAACACAAATGCCGCTCCTGATTAAAAATTTACGCTGCGCTACTGCGTCAGACTAAACCTGAAACTCATACCAAAGTTGGCATTAAGGGTAGCGTACGATGTTGAAATATATGGCTGCAAATAGGTACGATCGTAAAACATCCGCATCGTAAGTGCTTTGCTCATTACATAATCGGCCGAAAACTTAAACGTCATGGTTTTGGTGCCCGACTGCAACTGATTGTAGCTTTCTTCAATTTTACGGAGCAACGATTTATTATCGCGCAACGAATACTCGAGTTTCAGCGTTAAATCGTTGCTTACCTGTTTACGGCTATTGCCCGATGAGATAATTAGCCCAAAGTTATTCCAACGGTATCCCATGCCAAATGCCACTTCGTTATTACCCATTTCGGCAATTTGGTTGCTGGCCAGATTAAGGCTGATTGTACGTTGCCGACGCAATTCGAAATTGGTTGTTACACGGTTCTTCCATTCTATATCCACCCCAATCAAAGGCGAAAAAGTCTCCGAAATATTCACCGTGGCAATATCGTACTGCGAAATAAAGTTACCATTGCGATCGAGCGACCAGCCATTTTTGTCAATCATAAATGAACCGGTGTTATCGGCATTCGGATTGAAGTTGTAGTTAAGATTGCTGGTAAACTGGGCTACATTATAGGTGCTGCGGTAACTATGATCTAATGTGAACCGTGTAAAATACTTTTGAAAGAACGGCAATTTCGCAAAACCGTCATAACGGATTCGCCAGTTAGGCAATATCGACGAAATTGATGGAAAAGGCGACAAGCCTATTTTCGAAGCATCCGTTTTGCTGTATGCTGCGAGGAACGCGGGAATAAGCACTTCCGACGCGTTGAGGCTATAGCCCGAATGGTTTGTGGGATCATATCCGGCCACCTGAGCATCGCGCGAGGCGGCCCGCTGATTGGCCAGCCGTTGTGCAACAACGGTACGGTTAGTCAAAAATGCATCGAACACATCCGACCCATAAGTAGTCATATCCCTGAGTTTAGAAAAACTGGTTCGAAATGTATTGTAAGTCATCGAGAATGTACCGCTCTCGGTAAGGTTTACATTCTGCCGGAACAGAGAATAATCATTGTTATCGTACATGTAAAACGCCGATTTGGCTTTTGTTTTACTCCATGAACCATTAAGATCGATGCGTAAACTATTGACCGGTTCGAGCGAAGTTTTAATATTGAAAACCTCCATTCGACTTTGTGCGTACGGCGTATTTAGCTGCGATGAGGTAGAGAGCCATTTGTTTTCGTGGGCCTTTTGAATAATCGATTCGTCCTGACTCCCCAAAGCAAACATCCAACCCGGCGCGTTGCTCACATTGCCCAAAATACCATTGGCTTCGGGGCCAAAACCAGGAAGCACAAAACTATTGTTCTGGTTATAATCGGCCGAAATATTTTTAATTCCCATCAGTACTCTGGCCATTTGCATGGCAATGAGTTCGGGCAACGGGTTCACATCCTCAACACGTGCCGTAGCCATTAAATGGCCGCCCTTTATATCGCGTTTTGGAGTAAACTCTATGGTGTTATCATCCAGATTTTTAATTTCGCCAAGTACCTGTCGCTCGTTTTCATCGAATACGCGCAGGTTAATCTCCTTCGAGCCAAGTTTATGTTTTATAATCGAAGGCACATCTTTTTTCATTTTAATGCCTTTGTCTTCGAATTTTACTGAGGTAAATTTAGGCAAATTAGATCGTGCACCCTGTCGGCCAAATTTGGTATTTACCTCGCGCAACCAGGCCGACTTGGAGTAAAGACCCGAAAGATTTAACTGACCGTTTACCCTCATATCCTGACGGTTACGAACCGTATTACCCAACTTCACCGAAACGCCCTCGATACTAACCGGTGCCGGACCAAGCTCCCAATCGAAAGTTCCGTTGTACGAGGCATCGGCCGAAACCCAGTTCAACGCGGGCAGTTTACTAAACGGCACACTGTAACGCGCATCGAACGACTGATGATAGAGCGTGGCTCTACCCCATTTGCGGATATTGGACCACACCGAATCGCGCCAGGCTTCGTACTCACTTGGGTACAACCGGCGGTTCAACACAAGCACATTACCATTTTTATCGTACATCGGTTCATCAATTACCGCATTCGATTGCGAGGTAAAATCGAAGCCGAGTGCATTCGAAAAGTCGTAACCCACCGATAGTTCGCGATTCCAAAACCAGTCTTTACGCACCGAAGGCTGCATGGTGCCAAGGCTACCCACATCGCGAAGCAGTATTTCGTTGTAATTGCGGTTCATATCGGTACGAAAACTAACCTGCCGTGGATAATAGTTTACATTAAAATCGCGGATCAGGGCCAGATTTTCATTCGAAAGTGCTTTAATGTTGCGTAGTGGCTCAAACGGTTTAACCTCGGGCGAATAGGTATAGCCCAAACCACCACGGAAATTTTTACTGATGTCGTGAACCGTGGTGGGCGAATTTTTTTCAATTTCGTTGTAGGCGAAATTGGCCGAAATATTGGCCGGATCGAAAAACTGTTTCTTTTCTCCGGTATATCCTACCCTGATATTCGACAAGTTAAAGGCTTTGCGGGTTACACTGGTTACGGACATCGACTCAATTGAATCGCGTGTGTAAGCATCCGGTGCCCTTTCGAGTGCATCGGAGAGCAAAATATCTTCGTCGAGCGGGTTATATTTTGGTCGTATACTGTTTTTAGAATAGCTGTAATGAACCGGCAGGCTGACCTGTGCTTTTTCGGGGAAAAACTTACCCATTTGTAGTGTGGTGGACATATCGATATTGCTGATGTCTTCGAGCTGACGTTGCATCACCTTTTGGTCGAGACCACCCCAGCCCGCACTGCTGTAACTACCGGCCACACTCACATTACCAAGGTCGGCCAATTGCATATTAATATTGGCTAAACCGGCCCAGCCTCCACTTTCGTCGAAATCGGTCAGGCGCAATTCGTTAATCCACACTTCGCCCGAACGCAGTTCGTTGGGTCGGTTTTTATTGCTTCGCACCCCAATCATAATCACCTTCACATCGCTCAGCGACGGGTTACCACGGACCAAAGCGGTATGTCCGGGTTTATCGGGCACCGCAATCGGAAATTCGTCGGCAAAGGTTATGGATGAACCCGATGGGCGCACCTGCTCGTTGCGTCGCAGTTTTACGTCGGTAAACATACTCAACGGCACATCGAAACGATTTTGAATAGGCCACACCGCCTCGCGATCGGCCGGATTGGCTTCGTCGTAATGGCTGTTTTCGGTGGTTAGTTTCAGCGGCATGTCGTATTCGTAGTAGTTATTTTTGTAGTCGGCACCTATCCGCACAAAGATGCTCAGATCGCCATCTTCGAGATCGGTATATTGCGCCAGATTTTGTGTTAGTTTTTCGGCATGAACCCATAACTGCATTCGTTTGTACTGGCGGAAGTCCATGCTCAGATTTTTGTACGCTGCCCGCGCATCGCCCGGAGCCAGGTTCAACACCCGCAATACCATCGATTGCTCGTTAAGCTGCCGAAGTTGTGGCTGCCCCGGATCAATTAATCGGTCGACCCCCGGAGGCAAAATATAGTTGATGGGCGAACGATCGCTGTTTTCTTCGAAGTTTACCGATTCTATTTCGAGCTTACCCGAAGGATTTGCCTTCAAAGGGTTTATTTCGCGCCGATAGTTACGCCATTCGCCACGGACCAATTCCAAAGTAGCCATACGCAACACCACCGATTGTTTAAAGTTTTTGAGATACATGCGCATAAACCGTATCGATTTAAAGTCGCTGATACTCCCCACCCTGTTGCTGTAATCGTATACAGGCACTTTGTACTGATACCAGGCTACCGAGTCGCTTTTCCCGTTTTCGAGTTTTACCTTTTCGTAACGCACATCGGTAATGTAATTTTTACCAATCACCATTTCGTTAGGTTTTATCTTCAGATTGTATTCGTAGTAGCTTTCGTTGTCGCTCAGTGTGTTGTCGTTGTTTATATCTTCCACGTCGGGCAATGTACTGGCCGATGTGGGGTAGCTCTCGTTCGACATGGCCGGCGTGGGCGAGTTGGCCTGTGTATTGTTGTAGTTTTTATATCGGTCTAAAACCCCCATTTTTAATTCATCGAGGGTTGAACCACGGAAATACTGGTAGTCATCCTGTGAGGGGTCGTTAATTAACGAATCGATGTACGACGGATTGACCACCGAACCTTTGAGCGAATTAAGCGCACTCACATAACTGCTGAACTTTAATTTTTCGTCATCGTCGCCCAAACCATCCAGACCCACATCCTGATACTCGCGGCTGGTGACATTCTGGTCGAAGGCCCTAACGATACTCTGCTTGCGCGACACATTCCCCCAAGCCGTTTGCTCAACATCGGTATTCTGACCATTTACAGGCAAACCGTTTTCGAACGATTTACGTCCGTCTTTGAGAATATCTTCCGATATATCGCCCAGATTGAACACCAATTCGCCACCGGCTTCGGAGCTTTTGTTGTAAATAAACGGATCCATCATCCAAAACTCAATATACTCGATATTGGCGGCTTCGAAATCGGGATTATCTATGGCCCGCATAATACCGCCCCAACGTTGCTCGGGATTGTTGAGTTTTCCGGTGCGGGTATTAAGATTGAGGTCGTAATTGTACGGCCCTTTTTCATCGGGATAGTATGCAAGGTTCAGCACCGGCATGATGGTTGGTTCGCCATATGCATTTTCTTTATTCGGAAAAAGATCGCGTTCGTTTACGGCACGCACATAATGATTGCTGCGTTGTTCGGCATCGGCGGCAAGGTGAGCCGGCGTGTAGCCCGAACGATTCTCCTGAAATATACGGTCGATGGTATACCATGCCAGCTTGGCGCGGTTAAAACCATAATTGGTATTGTTGTTTAGTTTGGCCTCCGGAAACTCGCTGGGCGTGCTGGCCAGATACCAATCGTAATAATACCGAATGTCGTAGCCTATTTTTGTCGCTTCAAAGTCGTCGATATACACCGCACCGGTTGTACCTACGGTTTTGGCATGACCCGGAATAAGCTGTGCCACCTCGGCATTCATGCTGATGGACGATGGCGCTTTGGTGGTGATGAGTGGTAGTTTATCGATCCAACGGGTTAAAAATGGGGCATCGGTTCGCCACGAGGCATTCATTCCCCACACTGTATTGGAAATGGGATCCTCGCCCATGGTCACTTTTTTGGTTATCGGTCGCTCGTACATGTGCATCAGGGTACCGCCTACGCTTAAATCGTCGTTGAATTTATAGTTGAGCGTGGTACCCAACATGGTTTTCTTTTGCAAATTAAACAGCCCCTGATTTTCCATGGAGACCTGAACCGGCGTACCCGATTCCACAATGGCCTGATCGAGAATACGGAGATAACCCGACGAATAATCCACCGTATAGTCGCTGCCTTCGGTAAGGGTTCGGCCTCCGGCAATTACTTTTACCGAACCACGCGGAATATTCATGGCGTTGAGCTTAATTTCGGCACCCGACGACGATTTGTAGTTACCGGTGAGCCGGAATTTATTTTTTTCGGCCAGCTGTTGCGCTTGCGTCAGGGTTTGGGAATAGAGTTCGGGGTAGGTATATTTGTCGATCACCTCCTGACTTACGCCTTTCTTTTTAAGGTAGTCCTCGAGGTTCTTACCAAAAGGTTGCAATTTGGGGAATACAATACGGCCGTTTTCCGAAAAAATGGTTACACCTTCTATCCAGTCGAAATAACCATCCGGTCCCGGTTCATTACGGGTATTAAGTTTGTCGAGACCCATAATACGCAACAGCAACTCGCCCGACGTTTCTGTTTCGGGGATGTAATTGATATTGGTACCTTTGGTATTGTCTTCGAATTGAACGTTGAATTTGAAATCGTTGTTCGAAATCTGATAGGCGTTGAGGGAATAGACGTTCTTCATCATCAAATCCCATGTTTTAAGTTTTGGTGTAAGGTTTGTTCCTTTAATCAGTTTGATTGCAATCGCATCTGCCGGGCTCACCCCATCCGACGAAAATTCGCCCACCTGATACACCACGCCGTTGTAACTATACTCGAAAGCCACACCAAGCACCTCGTCGCTGTTGAGAGCGGTTCGTAACGAAATATACCCCAACTGCCGGTTGAGAAAATATTCGCTCTCGTCGAGTTTGCGTGCGTTTTCCACCTTTTCGTAGTCCACACCACCCGAAAGCCCCTGTCCATCGAGTACGCCCGATGCGTTGCTTATATTTCTGAACCCGCTACCGGCACCCTGCAAAAAGGCAAACAGATTGTTGGCACTATTACGCGGCTGACCACCTGCTGCCGTCCATTTGGTATTTTGGAGTTTATCGGCCGATGGTTCACCCAAATCGCTAAAAGCCACAACATTGCGTGCCTGATCGTAGTTACCGCGCTTGTTGGTTACCCAAACCTCAATACGATTAATGGTTACACCCGACAAAATGATTGGAAGGTTATTGAGCCATGTATCGTAATTGGCTGCAAAAAAGTGGGTAAGCAAAAAGTGACGGTTTGCATCATACTTATCTGCCGTTATCTCAAATTCGTTGGTTGTGGCCCCTCCTTGCAGGTTCATGGTTTCGGTTTGCGACTCTTGCTGCGAGAATACGGTAGCGACCGACAGTTTTCCAAACTGCATTTCGGTTTTGAACCCGAACAGACTCTGACTACCGCGAATCAAAGATCCGTTAAGTGGCAGGCTGACATTACCAGCCTCAATTTTTTTGATGATATCGTCCTCTTTTCCGTTAAAGTTGAGGTTGAGTGTATTATCGAAATCGAATGTGGCTTCGGTGTTGTAGTTCAGGTTCAGCTTTATTTTATCGCCGACTGAACCGATGACGTTCATCTGTATTTTTTCGTCGAAATCGAATACCGTAGTCTTTTGCAAACGGGGTGGCAGGGTGTTATTCTCGGTTTTGGTGGTTTTGATTCCCATCGACAACTCGGCATAACCTTGCGGTTTAATGCTGATGCCGCCTTCGCCAAAAATGGCTCCGGCTGGCCCGAGGTTCAGATTTACATCGAGCAAACCGCCTTTGGCACCCTTTTCGGCGCGCATACGTTCGTTCCAGTAATTGCTTACCGAGCGGTTGAAATCATAAGTATTATACTCACTAAACGACATCGACGATGGTGAACCGATTGCTTCGGTTCCAACCCTGTTCGATACCTTTACACTGTTATCCTCCGGTTGGTATTCCAGCTCCTGTTTGATGTTGGCCGGTGTTTTTAGGTCGAAAGGTGAGGCATAATCCGCTTCTCCGGGGTGCTTATCTATTTTCCCCACCACGGGTCGCCCCACCAAGGTGGTATCTACCGGAGCTTTGGACGTAAGATTATTAAAATTCTGCGAAAAAGATGATGCGCAGGCTGCAATTAAAAATGCGGCCACACCAACCATTTTTTTTAGAAACATATTTTGCATAAAGTAATTTACTTATCGTGAGTGCCTTGGGGCTTTATTCGTAACAATAAAAAATGTTATAGCATTCTGAGGGCCTGTTTAATTAAATCCTCGACGGTTAGTCCGGGTGTTTGTGTAAGCAGTTTGTCGAGTGCTTTTTCGACAGCCGGCTTTGCAAACCCCAACATTACCAATCCTGTTAACGCTTCGTTGCGCGTTGTATTGTCCGGGAGGGTTAAAAATGCGCCACTTTCTTTGTGTTTGCCTACCTTATCGCGTAGTTCTACAATAATGCGCTGGGCTGTTTTTTCGCCAATACCTTTTATCGATTTCAGCACCGCAAGATGGGCTGTGGCAATGGCCGCTTCGAGGTCGGCCGGGTTCATCGACGACAGCATGAGCCGTGCCGTGTTTGAACCCACACCCGAAACGCCAATGAGTAAACGAAACACATCACGTTCGTGCTGGGTCGCAAAGCCGTAAAGCTCGTGCGTATCTTCCCTGATGACTTCGTGAACAAAGAGTTTAAATTCGGGCTGCCCCGAAACAGCCGTATAAGTGGTGAGCGAAATATTAAGCAGATAACCAATACCCTGGTTGTCCAAAACAATATTTGCAGGTGAAATGGTGTCGACTTTTCCTTTAATATAATCGTACATGTAACTTTTTTTTAATTCAACGAAGAGCAAAGATAAAAAAATGCAGCGAACCGCACGGTTATAATGCATGGAATGATAAAAAAATATTGATGAATTCTAATCGTACGCCAATAGGGTTAAGCCGCATAAACTGAACACGTTTTAGCACATAAAAGGGCTTGTAAAGCCCCGTTACGGCGAAAAATCAAAAATAAATTACCCATGTTTTTTTAAAGCAACTATTGCACAGAATAAAAAGTTGTCATACATTTGCATCGCAATTGAAAAATGGTGGTTGTAGCTCAGTTGGTTAGAGCGCCAGATTGTGGTTCTGGAGGTCGTCGGTTCGAAACCGATTAGCCACCCCAAAAGCCCGGAAAGGAAACTTTTCGGGCTTTTTTTATGGCTTGCCTGAACCGAAGACAAAGGGAGTGGAAGGTAACAATATCAATCTTGCAATTAGGAAATTTTTCTTTGGTTCAAGTCGGCCCACAAAGCATAGTTTATTCCCTATCGTGTTCGTACCACGTTCGTAAAACTTCGAACATGGTACGAACATGGTACGAACATGGTACGGCGATGACCCGCCGGGGGAATGGAGATTTATAAAATGAGGAAATTTAGCACGGTGCATAAGCAATGAGTGACCAGTTAACGAATCCGGTGGCGGGTTCGAGCACCCCACCCGACAGCTCGTCGACCGTGATTTGCATATCGCCCATGCGGGTGAGTGGCACCTGGTCGGTAATGGTAATCCGGGCCGCTGCACTTTTTTTGCACACCCGTGTTGCCGCAGATTTGCAGACCATTCGAGACAGGGTTCAAACCAAAAGTTAACCAAATTGTGCAATTTTGCTCTCCCACACGGAACAATCAACAGAGGTTGATTATTTTTATTGCTAAACGAGATAAAAAATCTATTCATGAGGATTCAATTCTAAAATCCATGGATGAATTGTCCATCCAACAAGAAAAATTGTAAATGATGATCCAGAACATAAACTTTTTCCAAATTTTATATCTTAAATTTATACACATTTTTTCATAATAAATCCACATTTTTCATTCACTAAATTTTTATTTTTTATTAAATACCTGAAAAACAAACGATATTACA
Source organism: Bacteroidota bacterium (assembly GCA_003249935.1). GTDB lineage: Bacteria > Bacteroidota > Bacteroidia > Bacteroidales > UBA5342 > SZUA-561. Next base: position 4,724 of record QKHT01000303.1, on the reverse strand, counting down.
TATCAAATGTGTTAATTTCAAATATTTTATCATATCATATGCAAAACAAACTAATACTTTTATTAGCTTTATCGCGGTTTTTTATGGAGAAGGATTTCAGGTGTTGATGGAAGAAAACCGAACATGTAAACTTAAAGATTATTGATTATGACAAGACAACATGATATATTTTTGCTTGGCGGTCACGATTTAGAGATGATCGAAATAGGTATAATGGCCCGCAAAGCAGGTTATACCGTTTTGGACAAAAATCTGACATGGAATAATGCCAACCTGAGTGCCTACGCCGCGCAATTGAATGAAAAGGATTATTTTGTTGGAATAGAATTAAAGGAAGACATCACAACACCCAAAAATTATTTCCCAATAGACCACCATAACGAAAACAGTCACAAACAATCTTCAATTGAACAAGTGGCCAAAATGCTTGGCATCGAACTTACCAGAGACCAACAACTTGTAGCCGCAAACGACAGCCGGTATATTCCGGGCATGATCGCCATGGGAGCTACGCCAGAGGAAATTGCAGACATCCGTTTACGCGACAGGAAAGCACAAGGCGTAACAGAACTGGACGAACAATTAAATCAATCCAAAACAATCTCACCATTACAAACGGCATCACCGTGGTAAAATCACTCACCTCTCATTTTTCGACCATTACCGATAGATTGTACCCATGCAGCAAGCTATTGATATATACAGATGTCGAATTAAACTATTTTGGAGAAGGTATCTCCAAATTGACTCTCGCTTTTGACGACCTCATAAAACAGAAAAAAGCCTATACCAGTGGTGTAAAAAATGGCTTGTTTGGAATTAGAAGTGAGGGGATCTACTCATTTGGTAATATTACTAAAGCAATCAATCTAATCATTAACTTAATAAATAAAGAATATGTATAATATTTCATCAATCTATTCAAGCCTGTATGCTGAAGCAAAAAAGTTGGATTCATATAAGCGTATTGTTTCTTATTTTTTTCTTGCCTGCACTATTTTATCAACATTGACAAACAATTATTTGTCGTATATATTTTTTACATTTTCAATTATTTCTCAAATATTTATTTATTATCAAAAATTTCAAATAAAAAATAAATTAGATGATGCTCATTATGCTCAAAAAATATCTATGCTTTATAATGCTTTTGATTCAAGAAATTTCAAGTTTGAGATGTCTCATATTGAAGGATCTATTAATTCTTGGGTGGAACGATGGTTACATCAAAACGAATCAATATCAAGTTCTGAATATTGTTATAGCTCAAGTGATAATTCTGAAAAGATGCTAATCTTAATGATCCAAGAAAATTCATTTTTCAATTCTCATTTGTATTTTTCAGCCTACAAAAAATCCATTTTTAATGTCTTCCTATTTTCAATACCTATTTTAATATTCTTTTTTGTACTAATACCTTCATTCCTTTCTTTACAGTATGATTTATTATTAATATTTAAGCTATTACTTGCAGGCCTATCCGCGATACAATTGTGGGATGAAATCGAAAAAGCTTTCATATGGAAAATATCGGCGACTAAAATGCTTGAAATCGATAATCAAATAAATGCCCTTGATGAAATCTCCCCTGATTCATTATTGTTTGTTTTTGCGAAATACAACATGATAAAAATATCAACACCACCAATCCCTCAAAAAATATATACAAAAATGAAAGATCGATTAAATGAAGGATGGAGTACTCGTCAAAATTTAACTTCCTCTAATGAAGATTGAAAAGAAACAGAAGGATACGATATGTTTTCTAACCCAGAAATTAGAATCCATGTCTGAGAAATGGGCTGTTACAGGGAGCTTCGGACAAGTATTGCAAGGAGTAAATGTGGTACCAAAAGATATTGATATAATCTCCACTCGAGTAGGTGTGAGAAAAATCCAATCTATTCTTAAAGAATTCACACAACATAAAGTCAGTTATTCAGCAACTAATTCCATGCGGTCCTATTTTGGAGTGATAGAAATAAATTCCTGTAAAATTGAATTCTTTGGAGAGATAGAAAATCTACTAAAAAACAATACTTGGGAGCCTCATATCGAATGGGAAAAAAATATAACTGAAATAGTAATTGATTCAATCGTAGTCCCTGTCATAACACTAGAATATGAACTACTTATTTGTAATAAATTATTTATTACAGAAAGAGCAATTCTGATTGAAAAAAGATTATCATCTCAAAGTCAAATTAGAACAATACAAACCCCAATAGCCATGTATAAACTCGAATTTACACTCAAACAGCACACGCCGCTGATTCATTTCCAACACGATCAGGCGGGGGCCACGTTAAGGGCAACAGAAGTGAAACCGAAACTGGATAAGTTTATAATTGAAAAACTTGGTGGTATTGAAAAAGTTAAGAAAGAACATCCCGATTGGTTGGTGGGCAATGGAGAACATGCCGCGTTGGATTATAAATTTAGAATTGAAAGAAGTAATGGCAAAATTGAAGGAATAAAACTTCAATTTTTTGAAGATTACAAGGAAGAAGATTTAAAAAAAAGATGGAAAATGAAGGGAAATTATCCCATGTTATTGGCAAACATGGGAGGAAAACCATCCGTGTCGGAACTAAAGGACATAATCCAATTTCAGACAATCGAATGTTTAATTTTTTCCTTTTGCGAATCATTAGTAAAAGAAATCAAGGACATCATTTGTCTGTTTTTTGCTACTTGTAATTTTGGAAATAGAAACAATAAAGGATTCGGAAGCTTCTCAATAATCAAAATCAACAATGTTGATTTAAATTGGGATGAGAATAAGTTGCTGCCGCAAACATTTTTTTTACAAGTAGATACTTGTAAGACCAAAGCAATATTTGAGTGTATTGATTTTTTCTATAAATGGCTAAAGTCTGGTATCAATTTCACTTCACATAAAGATCGCGACGGGAATTGGTGCTGTGATAAACTTCGGTACAAAAAGTCTTTGCTTTTCGAATATCTGGATAGCATTAGAACATCAGTACCTCCAAAGTATTCATGGGAAAAAAGGTGGCTAAAGGAGAATTATTTTACTTTGCCATCACTGGCAAATAATCCCAAATTTGCAAGAGCTATTTTGGGACTGGCAGATAAAACAACATTCACTCGGGCTAAATGTAATAGATCTGGAACTGATGTACCTTATGATCAAAATAACAAAGTGGTTTATAATGCTCATTTGGGATTGGAAGTTGATAGAATAAAATCACCAATTACGTTTAAACCTGTTATAATTGGAAGCTTAACTAAGATATATATTCACATTAATAAAGAAAATATCGACTATCTGTATGCTAATGTTTCAGAGAAAAGGTTTTTGTTTTCGGAACGCGAGAAGATTGATATTCAATATAGAATAGGAAACAATCAGTACACGTTTAGTTACCATCTAGGAGAAGATCCTGGCAAATTCGATGTACATATCAACCGATTGGCCTCTTCCCATCTTGACGATAATCTTAAAGCTCTATTGGAGGATCTAATAAACTTCAGGAAGAGCATAAATGCTCTTGCGATTCCAGATCTCATTTTTGATTATGATGCTTTTCTTTCCTTTGTGCGCAAAGCTCATCCGACATTTACCGCGAAAAACTTTCAGTGGAACGACATCGTAAATACGCCAATTCAAATACTAAAAACCAAATGAATAAAACTTACATCGCCATTACCATTGGCCCCATATACAAAACGTTCCAGAATGTGCGTCGCACAAGGGAATTGTGGGCTGCCAGCTTTTGTTTCTCGTACCTGATGAGAAATATCAACGAACAACTACGTAAAAAAGGAGAAAAAACACAGGATGATTTTATCCTACCTTATCTTAAGGATACTGATAAAGCGTATTTTTTTGAAGAGCTAAAGGGCTATGGCTTTTTCCCCGACCGCCTGATTTTTAAATCGAAAGAAAATGACTTGGATATACTCAAGGCTGCGATTGATGAGGCATTCGATTTGTTGGGTGGCATTATTGCGGAAATTTTATTTGCTGACAATGAAGCTGTAATAGCCTTCTTGAAAAACTACTTTCAAATAAGTTACATTGAGAAAGAGCTGCCCGATTCGGAGATGTCGAATGTGATTCTTAGGCTTTCGCCATACCTCGATACGCTTGAACAGCAAAACAAATTCGTACGTGAAGAGCCTGAACCCAATTATTTGTACAAGTTCTTCGAACAAGTTAATAATCGAAAAAACGCTGACCGAAAATCATTTCTTGATAAGCACTACGAAATTACCGATTCAAACCATAAAATTAGAATCGAATCACTAATCGAAATTGCTACAAGGGAACTGAAAAATATAGAAATAAATTATACAGAACTTGTCAATAAACATTTATGGGATAAGGATAATTGGAAAGATAAGGACAATGAGAAAAAGGAGAACCCAAATGGAGATAAGGCAAACGATTCTGCATTTTTAGAAACTTTAGTAGCTAATTGCAATAAGAAACAAGAAACTCCTTTCCGGTCGTACCACAAATACATTTGTATTCTTCAAGCTGATGGCGATGGAATAGGTAAAACATTAAAAGGAATTAAGACCGATAAAGAGGTGCAAGATTTCTCGAACAAGCTTACCAATTGGGCAAAAGATACTTATAAGAAGGTAAAAGATTATGGAGGTGTTCCTATATATGTGGGAGGCGACGATTTGCTATGCATTGTTCCGGTTGCTAATGGGTCTCAGAATGTATTTGATTTAATGAATGAAATTGA
>QKHT01000037.1 GCA_003249935.1 Bacteroidota bacterium | reverse complement strand
GGACTTTCGGGCAGCAGGCAGCCTAAAAAGTCAATAAGCAATGGCTTGCTGGCCTCTTCGCCAAAGAGCTTTTTAAAACCGAAATCGGTAAACGGATTGACATATTTTGCCTTCATGTCGTACTCAATTTGTTGTGTATTACAAAAGTAAGGAAATAATTAGTCTTCGGGAAATAAAGACGTCTTAATCCTGAACCTTAATCCTGAAAATTGTATGTCTCTACCGGTTTCCAAAACCCGTAAGTGCTATCGATGGTTATTCTGCGGCGGCTTCGGGTGTTGGTTCCGGCAAGTGTTGTTTGGTATGCTTATCTCTTGTTTCGCGTGCTTTTATTGGGGTAATAATTCGGGTTATCAGTTCATTGAGGTCGGATGTTAATTTTTGCAATTCGTTATTCGGATTTATGTCATGCAGCATTGAAATCATCGCAAATAAAGAGCGTAAGGCATTTTCAAGTGCTGGCCGGACTTTAAATACAGCCGGTGGTTTCAATTCGGTGTTTTTAATACTTTCCTGAAAGGTATGCTCGAACAGGCGCTGCGCCTCATCAAATTCGCTCAACCAAGCATGGGCACCTATTACAGCCAAATGATGCCGGCAATTGGTGTTCAATTCGGTAATGATGTGGTTAAATATTGATGTTTTGGATGTATATCCCAATTTGTAGGCTGTCCATCCGTATTTGTGAAATACGTCGAGGATTTGGTTTCCGGCATTTTGCCACTCGGGATTGTTTCTGTAATTGGCCGATTCAGCTAATTTTCTAAGAGACTGAAACGCATTGCTGCGCAAAATATCTGTTTCGGCCAACGTTTTTGTATATGGATTTATGCGGTCGAGTCGCATCGCTTTATCGTATACCAGAAAAGCGTCTTTTGCTCTATCGAGTAGAGTTTGGTAGGGGGCCGATACCTGTTGCTGTTTTTCTACAATCTCTATGGCTGTTTTTGAAAATATATGCAATGCACTTTTAGGTAAACGTTGAAAATTTATCGGATTCAGCATATTGTGTAAAATGTTTTAGAATATTACTTCGTATGGTGAAATATATTTCAAATTTAGTGACAATAATTATTAGAAACAATTGGATTGGCAAAATTGATATGAAAAAAAATAGAAAAATAATTTGGGTCAATAAATTATTTATGAAAAACGAAAGCAAATACATATAGAAATTTAATTATGTGAGGAATATAATAGAAATTAATAGCAGAATTGCCACTATATATGGAATAAAATATTATAAATAAAACGATATGTAATAATATTCAGAAAATAATTATTAAAATGAATAATGATACAATTATATACCAAATATAAAAGTAAAAGCAAAAGAGGATATAATAATATATGGAAAAATATTGAAATACCAACGTATTTATAAAATAATTTCGGCATGCTTTGGTCAAATTTAGTAGGGAAGAACAAAAACAGAAAACTTACTGAATAAACGCGCTATGGTGTGTTTCGGCTTATTGCGGTTATGATTTTATGGCACTTTTAGATGCCAAATGGTAAATATGCCCTTGTCTTATTGAATCCTTTTTGTCACAAAGTCATGGTTTTAATCCACGCTTGCTTAACATGGCTTAGGTGCTTTTGATGTCACACATCAAAAAATGTTGTGGTGTTGTAAAAGATTGTAAAAAAGAGTTTCTATTTTTGAGGCATAAACTGATAAATGAAGTTGACGACTTATTATCTGTTTGGAGAACCCGGAAAATCCATTTTAAAGAGTACGGAGCGTTTGTCGAAAAGCTTAAAGAGTAGACCTGAAGTAATAAACGCTGAAGATGAAACAAAAATTAAAATTTTGGCTGACCACCATGGCTTTGCTGGTTGTATTTGGTGCCAATGCACAAAGCAGATTTGGCCTCAAAGCCGGGCTAAACTTTGCTTCGATGAACGTTAATGATTATAATCCCGGAGGGTTGTCTGAAAAGCAAAAGGGTTTTCTGGCGGGGTTTGTTATCGATAGTGATCTGTCGGAGCAATTCACATTTCAAACCGGGTTGTTATATACGTCTAAAGGAATGAAAAGCCCGGATGGAAAAGAGAAGCTAATTACTTATTCGTTCGAAATGCCGCTAAACGGCGTACTTCATGCGCCGTTAGGTTTTGGTGATTTCTTAATTATAGCCGGGCCTTATATGGCGTTGGGTGTAACCGGAAATATTGAAAATGGCACAACGCCTGAACGTGGCATGCGTAATACTATTTTCGATAGTTCGTTACGACGTTTCGATTATGGGCTGAACCTGGGTACAGGGTTGGAGGTCCGGCGGTTTCAATTCTGCATAAACTATGGCATTGGACTTAGGAATCTGGCTATGTATGATGTGAAAAATCAATCTATTAAAAACCGTGTGATGAGCCTCTCTATGATTTGCTTTTTAGATTAAATACGTTATTCGCTTTAAATATTTTCTTCATGCAAAAGTCTTTTAAATTACTTGTTA
>QKHT01000288.1 GCA_003249935.1 Bacteroidota bacterium | reverse complement strand
TGGTATCGGAATGGAGTCGTTGATCAGGGTCGACCCGATGGATTGCTTCCGATCCCTGAACAATACGAAATTTTTGCCGATGTAGTGAGTAAATACATGATTGCCTGCGATTCTGCTGCCGGATTAAACAGTGTTTGGACCGGGTTTGACGAACCGGCACATACGTTAGGGTTTAGAGCAGGTCAAAAGAACGATGCCGGATTGCAATTAAACGTAAAACGTTATGTCGAATTTTTTGCCCCATTAGCTAAAAAACTAAAAGCCGCCGGAAAAACGATTGGAGGAATTCAACTCAATGCGGATAATGCCGGAGGAGGACTATACCAGTTGGCAACAGCTGAAATGAAAAAACAGGGCGTTTATATCGATTACTTTACAATTCAAAATTATAAGGGTGGATTTAATAATAAAAAAGTAATTGACGAAGCCCGTAAAGCTTTAACCGATCCGTATTGGAAAGATACAAAGGTGTTTTTTAACCGATATGGGTATTGGCAAGGTGTATATGTTGATGAAAATAATGTTCGAAATACCTCAAGGGAAATGATTAGTTTTTTGAACGGCGAAAAAATCATTGTCGATAATGCTGATATTTTGTACGGTTATGCCATGGAAGCACAGGAGTTCAGTACTAATAAAAACAATATGTTGGGGCAAATTGGTATGTTTCTGAATAAAATGCCGGAAAACCGGAAAGTTATTTCTTTTGACAATACTTCTTTAGATGGATTTGTTTCTATTAACGATAGTGTGATGATGGCGATTATATGGAACAAATCTGGTCAATTACAATTTGCTGGTTTTCAGATGCAATTTGATGGTGCTCCCGGGAACTTTGAAAAGCTAAGCATTCGAAAAGGTTCAGGTACTAACTTAACTGAAATCACAGACTATAATTTGGATAAACAAAATAATCTGATTTCAGGAATCTCATTACAGCCTTACGATTTTTTGCTTGTAACGCTGAGTAATAGTAATACCACAAGCCTGAAAACCATCAAAAAACCTCTGTCAGGTGCAATATCTTACCCTAACCCGTGCAACGATTTTATTCAGATATCAAATATTGATAACGAAATCAATATTGAGGTGTATAACCTGCAAGGTGTCAGGTGTTTGAAAAAAGATAACATCAGTAATAATGGGTACATTAATGTCTCAGAGCTGGTAAAAGGAACCTATATTTTAAAAATGATCGGCAAAAATAATGTACAAACAGAATTTTTTGTAAAACTTTGATTAAGCAAAAACGAAAATGACAAATTCAATTCCCAATATTAAGTTGTTTAAAAAAAATATTTTAGCCGCATGCTTTTTAGGCCCAATGGGCATAGCCAGTTTAACTGCGCAACAAAAGTCCCCCAACATTATTTTAATTTTGGTCGACGACATGGGCTTTTCGGATCTGGGTTGTTATGGCAGCGAAATTCATACCCCAAACATCGACAAATTAGCAAATGGTGGAGTGAAATTCTCGCACTTTTACAACAATTCGCGATGCTGCCCAACACGTGCTTCGTTATTGACCGGAGTAGCCGCCGCTAAAGCTGGTGTGGGCACAATGTCGAACATGATTGATACCGACAAGCATGATCATGGCGTTGCATATCCGGGCTATCGAGGATTCTTGAACAACCATTGTATGACCATTGCCGAGGTGTTGAAACCGGCAGGTTATGCTACGTTAATGAGCGGAAAATGGCACGTTGGATCGTATGAGAAAAGCGGATGGCCTTTGCAACGTGGGTTCGAAAAATATTATGGTTGTTTGGACGGGGCAATGCGCTATTTCTACCCGGTAAAACCAAGAGGAATACATTTTATGAACGAACCCGACACCCTGTTGAAGAGTACCACTAACCAACCATATTACACTACAGATGCCTTTACCGATTATGCCATTCGGTTTATCGAGGAGGAAAAGAAGGGTGCCGATCGACCATTTTTTCTCTATCTTGCCTATAACGCACCGCACTGGCCTATTCAGGCTCACGAAGAGGATATTGATAAATATCGCGACACCTACAAAATCGGTTGGGATAAGTTAAGAGAACAACGCTACAAAAAACAGATTGAGCTTGGCTTGATCGACCCTAAATGGAAACTCTCTCCCCGATCGGAAAAAGTCCCGGCATGGGATTCCTTAAATATCAAAAAACAGAAAGAGATGGCCCTGCGCATGGCGGTGTATGCAGCCATGATCGATCGGGTTGATCAAAATATTGGCAAACTGACGAGTGCTTTGAAAAAAATGGGTATTGACGATAATACCCTAATTATGTTTTTGTCCGATAACGGGGCGTGTGCCGAAGGGGGTATATTGGGTCGTGGCCCAATAGAATCAATTAAAGATCGAAATCTGTCGGAGGATATAAGCATTGGCGAAGCATGGGCTAACGCATCGAACACTCCGTTTAGGCTGTTTAAAAGCTATACACAGGAAGGCGGTGCGGCAACTCCATTT
>QKHT01000146.1 GCA_003249935.1 Bacteroidota bacterium | reverse complement strand
GCTTTGGTTCAGGCAAAAACAGAAAAAAACCTTGAACAACAAGCGATTGCTACAATGGGCCTTGGAAATATTTTCTATTACCGATCGCAATTCGACAAAGCTCAGGAATATAATAATGAGGCACTTAGGCTGAACCGGCAAACGAAAGATTGGAAAACGGAGGCCAAAATCCTGACCAACATGGGCACGATTGAATTCATGTTCGGAAATTTTTCAAAGGCTGAATCACTTTTTGTAGCACCGCTCACATTGGCACAAAAGATGAAAGATGACGACATTTTGGCCGCAAACTATATGAACTTGGGTCTGTTGCAGAATTACATGGGTAAATATCCTGATGCGACACAAAATATCACCAAAGCCGCTGAGATATATAAATCAATAGACGGGAAAGATGGATTGGTGCTTTGTTACGAAAATCTATCGAATGTAGCATTGAATCAGGGCGATTTAAGTATGGCTATCGAATATGGTTTGCTGAACCAAAAAGTGGCCATTGAAATAGGAGATAAAGCGGGGATTAGTAAAGCGTTGCAAAATCTTGGTGAGTTTTACATGCAATTGGGTGATTACGAAAAAGCGATGGAAAACTATTTACAAACCTTGAAGATAAAAGAAGAACTTGGTGATCCGCGCGCCATTGCAGCCACGGGATCGAGTATTGGCAATATAAACTATATGCAGGGCGACTACAAAAATGCCATGTCATATTACTCAAAATCGTTAAAAATATACAGTGATGTGGGCTATGTATTGGGAATTGCAAATAGCTTAGCCGATATTGGCAATGTACTTGTGGAGCAAAATAACGCCGATAGTGCTTTAATTTGTTATCAAAAATCGATAGAAAACTACGAAAAAATTAAAAATAAAAACCCTATAGCCAATGTACTGATGAATATTGGCCGGATCTATGCGGCGAAGAAAAACTTTGCTATAGCCACAGAATACTACACCAAAGCCGAAGTCATTAAAACAGAAATCGACGATAAATTGGGCATTTACAATGCATGGGTGCTTATTGCCCAAATGCATTTAAACGAATCGAAGCTTTTGCAACGCGGTTCAGCCAAACAATTAAAGGAACTGAACGATGCTTTGAATTATGCACTAAAAGCGTACAACTTATCGAACAAAAGTGGCCTGTTGCCCGGCCAGCGCGAATCGGCAGCGCTGCTTGTCGACATTTATGATAGCCTTGGAAACAAAAGTGAGGCGCTAAAATTTGCCAAAATAAATATTGAACGAACCGACAGCCTCAACAAAGTGCAACGTGCCGAAGCACTGGTAAATGCCGAAGCCCGTTGGAAAGCAGAAAAACGACAAGCCGCCATTGACAAGTTAACTGAAGAAAAAGAGCTGCAAAACAGGGTGATAGAACAAAAGTCGAAACTCACGGCAAGACTATACATGATTATGGCTTTAATACTTATTGCATTTATTGCGGTAATCGTCTCCGCAATGCTTTATATTAAAAACAAAAAGAAACAGAAAGACTTAGAATATCAAACGCATATGAGTGAAATCACTTCACTTAAAATGCAGAACATTCAAAACAGGCTATCGCCCCACTTGTTCTTTAATGTTATTGGCTCTGTTGCCGGACAGGCCGATGAACCGGAATTAGTCAGGAAAAAACTTGGTGATATGGCCACATTATTGAGAAAAAGCCTCGAGAATACCGAAAAAACAGCAATACCACTCGAAGACGAACTTGAATTGGTAAAATCGTTTGTATCACTCCAAACCACCAGGCTTCCACAGCCCTTTTCGGTAGCGTATGCGATAGATGATGCCATTGATCTTAAAACACTTATTCCATCCATGATGCTTCAAATTCCGGTTGAAAACGCCATAAAACACGGACTGATGCCCATGGATGGATTAAAATCGCTACAAATTGCCGTAAAAAAACAAAATGAACGTGTGGTACTTTGTATTGAAGACAATGGCATAGGCCGTGAAAAATCGAAAGGCAGAACCGCCGGAACAGGTACGGGTTTAAAGGTTCTGTTACAAACCATACGATTACTAAACAGCCACAACAAATTGCCAATATCATTTAATGTGGAAGATAAAGCACCACAAGGCACAATAGTTACCATTGAAATTCCGTTAGATTATTCGTATATATTACAAAATTAATTTGCCATGAGTACAAACTCAAAAATTCCTGTATTTATTGTCGACGACGACAAAGAAGCCATATTCTCGTTGCAAAGCTATCTCGAACTGATGCCCGAGGTGGCGGTGGTGGGTTCGGCAACCAACTACTTAAAAGCCATCAAACAGATAAAAGAAATGGCACCGGAACTCGTGTTTTTGGATATTGAAATGCCCGGCAAAACAGGTTTCGAGCTGCTTGCCGATCTCGAATCAAATGGTTCACCCCGAAAATTCGATGTGATTTTCCACACTGCTTACGACAAGTACGCGCTGCAAGCCTTACGCGAGGCGGCTTTCGACTATATACTGAAACCGGCCCGCCCCGA
>QKHT01000166.1 GCA_003249935.1 Bacteroidota bacterium | reverse complement strand
AAAAATACGAATTTATTGCAAAGATTAGGTAATAGCATTGTAGAATGAAGTTGGTTTTAAAAAACAACGAGAGTTTAGTTAACGAGCGGTTATGTATTACGAAAAAGGAGATTCCTTGTCTCGACTCTTCGTGGCACTATCACGCACAATACGAATTACTATATATCTCGCAGAGTTTTGGAATCAGGTTTGTTGGCGATAGTGTGGGGCAGTTCTCGCCCGGCGACCTTGTTTTGGTGGGGCCTTATCTTCCGCATCTTTGGCGTAACGATGCATCGTATTACAACGAGGACGAAACGAATAAAGTCAAAACAATTGTAATAAAGTTTACCAAAGATTTTATTGGAGATGATACCTTTTCGCGACCCGAGTTTTTTGTTATGAACCAACTGCTCGAGCAGGCTAAATTCGGGGTTCATTTTGGCGAAGAGGTCAGTTTTCGGCTTCACGACGAATTGGTTGGTATTGTGGATTTATCGCCTGTGGAACAACTGGTTAAATTACTCGATTTGTTGTGCCAATTGTCGCTGACTGAGGATAAAAAAGTACTGTCGTCGTCGGATATGCGCCAGTATACTACCGATAATTCTATGCGTTTGGACGCTGTAATAAAGTATATATCAGATAATTATTCGAACGATATTGCTTTACATGACGTGGCTGGCATTGCCTGCATGACCACCAATTCTTTTTGCCGGTTCTTTAAAAAAATGACCAATAAATCGTTTGTGCAGCTCTTAAACGAAGTGCGTATTCGTAATGCGGCACGCCTGTTGGTTCAGGAAGATTTACCAATTTCCGAAGTATGCGACCTTGTGGGGTATAAGTCCATTACCAACTTCAATATGCAGTTTAAGCAAATTATGGGTGTAACGCCCAAATCGTACAGGCAAGCCATTTAGTCTGTAAATCTGTTTTTTGTCTCCAATCCTCTGCCAATAGCCATTTTCAGGCTTTTTTTCAAAGGTAATATCTTGCAATAACAGGATAATATTAATGAATCGTGTTACGTCGATATTTCTTTTCTTTGTTATAAGCATATTGCTAATCAATTAGAGTTTAATACGAAATAAAAATACAATGAATTCACTCAAGTCGAAAAGTATAATTGTATTGCTTTTGTGTGTGTTTCTTCTCCCAAAGAGCAATGCACAGGAAAAAGGCATTATCAATAACGCTAAAAGTCCTTATGTAAAGCAGCGGAGTATTAATCTGGGCGAATGTATTTGGACTGATGGATTTTGGGCCGAAAAATTTAAAATGGCCCACGAAACCATGCTGCCCTATATGGGCGAGGTATTGTGTGGCGATATTGGCCATGGTTTAAATAACTTTAAAATTGCCGCCGGCATGAAAAAGGGAAAACACGAAGGTTTTGCTTGGCACGACGGCGATTTTTATAAATATATGGAAGCCTTAACGTATGTGTATGCTCAAACAAAAGATGCGAAAATTGTTAATCAACTCGATGAGTATATAGATATTATAGGCAAAGCACAGGAGCCGGACGGTTATTTGCATACCATGGTTCAAATTGATCCGAAAATAGATCGTTACCAAAACCGTAAATATCACGAAATGTATAACTCGGGTCACTTGTACACCAGTGCTTGTATTCATTATCGTGTAACCGGTAAACGCAACTTTTTAGATATTGCCATTAAAAATGCCGACTTGCTTTGCAACTATTTTTTGCCCGACGATAAACGATTTGCCCGCTTTGGGTTCAACCAAACACAAATTATGGGCCTTGTTGAATTGTACCGAACTACGGGTACTAAAAAATACCTGACACTGGCCGAAAAGTTTATTGATAATCGCGGCAAGTACAAAGTGGAAGAAACGCCCGAAACAGTGGGTTATCCTATTGGCGATATGGTTCAGGAGTTTACACCCTTGCGCGAAGAAGACGAAGCCGTGGGGCATGCTGTACTGGCATTGTATTTTTATGCCGGCGCCGCCGATGTATATGCCGAGACCGGCGAAAAAGCGTTGCTCGATGCTTTAGACAGGCTTTGGGATAATGTAACCAACAAAAAAATGTACATCACCGGGGCGTGCGGACAAACGCACTATGGCGCATCGACTAACCGGCAAATGATTGAAGAAGGATTTATCGATGAGTATATGATGCCAAATATGACAGCATACAACGAAACATGTGCAAATATCTGTAATTCGATGTTCAGTTACCGTATGTTAGGCATACACGGCGAATCGAAATATGCCGATATTATGGAATTGGTACTTTACAACAGTGGCCTGTCGGGTATTAGCCTTAAAGGCACCGAGTATTATTACGCCAATCCGCTGCGGGTTATCCATGGCACCAGAGATTATTCGAAAATGAACACCGAATTTCCCGACCGTCAGCCTTATTTAGAGTGTTTTTGTTGCCCGCCTAATTTGGTTCGAACCATAGCTAAAGTATCGGGATGGGCTTATAGCAAAACGGATAATGGCCTTACTGTTAACCTTTATGGCGGTAATAAACTGGCAACTACGTTAGCCGATGGTTCGGCTATCGAATTAACGCAAGTCACAAAATATCCTTGGGAAGGTAAAGTAGAAATTACCATGCAGAAATGTAAAAAGGATGAGTTTGAGATGAAGTTGCGTATACCCAACTGGGCCGAAGGTTCGAAACTTTTGGTGAACGGCGCCGATGCCGGTGTGGTGGCCGAAGCAGGTAAGTTTGCCACGGTAAGCCGCAAATGGAAAAAAGGCGACGTAATATCTATAGATATGCCAATGAACGTGACTTTTGTCGAGGGTAATGCCCGCATTGAAGAAGCCCGCAACCAAGTGGCCATTAAACGCGGACCAGTGGTTTATTGTATGGAAACGCCCGATTTGCCAAAAGATACAAAAATATTGAATGTGTATGTAAAAGGGGATGAGCCACTTAAAGCCGATTATAAGGCCGATTTTCTGGGCGGTGTAACAACCATTCAAGGCAATGTAATGTTGCGGCAAGACCATAAAGAGGGCATGTACACCACCGTTAAGGCGCCGGTTTTCGAACCATATAAAACACAATTTGTACCTTATTATGCCTGGAGCAACAGAGGTAATGCCGAAATGACCGTGTTTTTTCCTGTAATCTGGAAGTAAAAATATTTAGTTAACCTTTGGGATGCCACTTTTAATTTTGCGAAGTTAAATGTGGTATCCTGTATTATTGCAATTAAAATCAAAAAATATGAATATTAAATCTTTATTGTTTGCATCCTTTTGCTTCCTTCCTGCCACGTATTCGGTGGCGCAGACGAATGGGGTAATCAATAATGCAAACAGTCCGGGTGTAAAACTCAAGAGTATAAATATTACCGACTGCCAGTGGACATCGGGTTTTTGGGCCGATAAATTTAAAGTGTGTGAAGAAACCATGATGCCAAATATGGGCGAATTGCTTACGGGTGATGTTGGTCATGCGCTTAATAATTTTAAAATTGCGGCCGGATTAAAACAGGGCAAGCACGAAGGGCCCAACTGGCACGATGGGGATTTTTATAAGTGGATGGAATCTGCGGCCTACGTGTATGCCCGGAACAAAGATCCCAAAATCCTGAAACAACTCGACGACTACATCGAAATTATTGCTAAGGCTCAACAACCCGATGGATACCTTCAAACGCAGGTTCAGGTAAAAAAACTTAGCCGCTTTGCCAATCGCCAATATCACGAAATGTATAATAGCGGCCATCTTATGACATCGGCATGCATTTACAACCGCATTACGGGCAAAACTAACTTTTTGGATGTTGCGGTAAGAAACGCCGATTACCTCTACAAAGTATTTATGCCACAACCCGATAGCCTTAAACGATTTGGATTTAACCAATCGCAGATTATGGGCTTGGTAGAGTTGTACCGAACCACAAAAGATAAGCGTTACTTGCAATTGGCCGAGTTGTTTATCAATATGCGGGGTAAGTCTAAGGTTGAACCGGATGCCACGGCCAACTACAAATTTATAGGCGATATGGTTCAGGAAAGAACCCCGTTGCGAAAGGAAGATGAGGCTGTTGGGCACGCCGTTCTGGCACTCTATTTTTACGCCGGTGCTGCCGATGTGTATGCCGAAACCGGCGAAAAAGCTTTGATTGACGCCCTCGACCGCATTTGGGAAAGTGTAGTAGATAAAAAAATGTACGTCACCGGTGCTTGCGGTCAAACACACCACGGTGTATCATCGAACGTGGATATGGTGCACGAAGGGTTCATTAACGATTATATGATGCCCAACCTTACCGCATACAACGAAACGTGTGCAAATATTGCCAATGCCATGTTCAGCTACCGGATGATGGGCATACACGGCGAATCGAAATATGCTGATATTGTGGAGCTTGTATTGTTTAATAGTGCGCTTTCGGGCATTAGTATCGAAGGCAAAGACTACTTTTATGCCAATCCGTTGCGTGTTTGCAGTAATGCTCACGACAACCCCGATGCCGATACAGAGTTTGATGAACGCATTCCGTACATCGACTGCTTTTGTTGTCCACCCAATTTGGTTCGAACCATTGCACAGGTTTCGGCATGGGCTTATAGTTTAGCTGACAATGGTATTGCAGTAAACCTCTATGGCGGCAATAAGCTGAACACACACTTGGCCGATGGTTCAGTCCTAAGCCTTACACAAAATACCAACTATCCGTGGGAAGGTTCGGTTACGCTTACCATGCAAGCTTGCAAAAGAGAGCCTTTTAAACTCATGCTTCGTATTCCCGACTGGGCCACTGGTTCAACCATAAAAATAAACGGCGTAGATGCTGCCTTGCCTGCAAAGGCCGGAGAATATGCCACCATTGAGCGAAAATGGAAAAAAGGCGACATGGTATTGCTCGAAATGCCTATGCAGGTAAAATTAGTGCAGGGAAATCCGCTTATCGAAGAGGTGCGCAACCAGGTCGCTGTTAAACGTGGCCCTGTGGTGTACTGTGTCGAATCGCCGGACTTGCCTGAAGATACCCGAATTTTGGACGTGTATTTGCCCGAAGATTCGAAACTTACGGCGAAATATCAGCCCGGATTTTTGGGCGGAGTAGCCACCATTAGCGGCAGAGTAATGTTGCGTAAAGACAAAGAAGACGGCATGTACACCACCTTGAATAAGCCCGAATGGGAACCGTATCACTTGCAGTTGGTCCCTTATTTTTCGTGGGCCAACAGGGGCAAATCCGAAATGACCGTGTGGATGCCAATTATGTGGAAACCGGAATAAATAATGACCATGGTAAATACAGGAAATATGAAATTAAGTGAAATTGGAACCGGTCTGGTGATTGGATTAACCATGCTGCATGTTTCGGCAAGTGAGGCAAAAACAAACCTGATTCAAAAAAAGCGACCAAATATTCTGTTTGTTGCTTTCGACGATTTACGCCCCGAACTGGGGTGCTATGGTTCGCCCATTGCTATTACGCCAACACTGGATGCATTAGCCAAAAATGGGGTGCTTTTTAACCGAGCGTACTGTCAGGAAGCCATTTGCAGTCCCTCGAGGGCTAGCATTATGACCGGTGCCCGTCCCGAAACGATAAAAGTAATAGAGAATTACACCTATTTTCGCGATCTGAACCCCGATATCTATACGCTGCCACAACAATTTCGCAAATATGGGTACGAAACGGTTTATATAGGCAAAATATTTCATGGCGAATATACCGACGATGCCCTTTCGTGGAGCCGCACGCCGGTGAAAATCGCTGCGAAGGAAAGTGCGCTGGTGGGCGGCTATGCCTTGCCCGAAAACCAGGCTATTTTTAAAGCCAACAAAGCCGAAATGGTGGCCAAATATGGTGCAGCGGCTAAATTTGGCCTCGGCAATGGCCCCGCATACGAGGGGGCCGATGTGGCCGATAATGTTTATGAAGATGGTTACAATACCGAGGTGGCTATTGCAACCATTAAAGATATGGTAAAAAAGGGCGATAAACCTTTTTTTCTGGGATTGGGTTTTCATAAACCACACTTAAACTGGGTGTCGCCAAAAAAATATTGGGACATGTACGATGAGTCGAAAATACCATTGACCACGCAGGATTTCGGTCCGGTAGATGGTGCGGCTATGGGATTGCATGCCTCGTTCGAATTACGGGTTAGGTATGGTATTCCGAAAACCGGGCCTATTGATACCGTAATGGCGCGAACCTTAAAACATGCTTATTTAGCTTGTGCAAGTTATGTGGATGCCCAATTGGGTAAGGCCATTGCCGCACTCAAAGAAGAGGGCGTGCTGGATAATACCATTATTATTATTTGGGGCGACCATGGCTGGCATTTGGGCGATATGGGCATTTGGGGCAAGGCGACCGATTATGAGTATGCCACCCGAGTGCCTCTTATTATTTCGGCACCGGCAATACCCGCTAAAAACCGTGGCGCCAAATCCGATGCATTGATCGAACTGGTAGATATGTACCCCACATTGTGCGATTTGGCCGGCATTCCAACCCCATCGACTGTTGAGGGTTTTAGTTTTGAACCGCTGCTGCAACATCCGGATAAGCCATGGAAAAAAGCGGCCTTTAGCCAGTTTCCCGACCCGGCCTTGCGAGAGTGGGCCGCAAATCCGCTTTCGAAAGGGATGCGTGAGACTTATTTTGGTCCGCTGATTGAAGAGGTGGAAGGCAAAATAATAAAACAACAGGGTGAAAATTGGGATCGTAAGTTGTTCGAAAACAACCTGATGGGCTATGCCATGCGTACCGACCGTTATCGGCTTATTGTATGGAAAGACTATACAAAACCCGATAGCAAACCGCTGTTTGTTGAATTGTACGACCACAAAACCGATCCGCTCGAATCGGTGAACATTGCTAAAAATGAACCGAAAGTAGTTGAACAACTGCTGGTGCAATTAAATAAAGGCTGGAAAGGTAACTTGCCTCAAGGACGTAATTAATTAAAAGTTAATTCTAATGAAAACCGGAAATAAAGTATTGTTCTCCTTAGCCGGATGTTCTGTATTGGTGATGAGCAATGTGCTCGCCCAAACATCGCGGCCCAACATATTAGTGGTATTGTGCGACGACCTTGGCTATTGCGATGTGGGTTTTAATGGATCTCCGGATATTAAAACACCCAATATCGACAAGCTGGCCAAAGGCGGCACCGTGTTTACGTCGGCCTATGTGGCTCATCCGTTTTGCGGGCCTAGTCGCGCAGCGCTGATGACCGGGCGGTACCCGCAATGTATTGGTACGCCGTATAACCTTCGCGACGAAGGTTACGAAACGGAGGACGGTGTGCCGTTATCCGAAACATTTATGAGCAATGTGCTGCACGATGCCGGTTACTACACCGCCGCTATTGGCAAATGGCACCTTGGCGATGCCGACCGGTTTAGCCCTAATAACCGAGGATTCGATGAGTTTTATGGCTTTTTGGGTGGTGGTCATAGTTATTTCCCCGATAAGTACAAACCAATGTACAATCAGCAGTCCAAAGCCGGAAAATATCCAATTAAAGGCTATATAAAACCATTGATGCACAATAATCAACCGGCTGGCGAAACAGAATATATCACCGATGAATTATCGAATCAAACCATACGTGTGGTAAACGGTCTCGCCGGAAAAACGCAACCGTTTTTTATTTATCTGGCTTATAATGCGCCCCATACGCCACTCGAAGCCAAAGAAGAAGATTTAAAGCAGTTTGCAACCATTAAGAACCCCGATAGGCGAACCTATGCGGCTATGGTATATGCCGTGGATCGCGGCGTTGGCGAAATTGTATCGGCTTTAAAGGCTAACAAACAGTACGACAATACGCTTATTGTGTTTTTTAGCGACAATGGCGGCAACTTTAATCACGGGGCAAATAATTATCCGCTTCAGGGCCTCAAGGGCGATACATGGGAAGGCGGCTACCGTGTGCCCATGTTCTTCCATTGGCCACAAACAATAGCGGCCGGCAAAAAATCGGACATTCCGGTGTCGTCGCTCGACTTGTATCCTACTTTTGCCAAACTCGCCAAGGCCACTTTGCCAAAGGGTAAAATTTTGGATGGCAAAGATATTTCGGGTATTTTATCGGGTGAACCAACGGCCGCTGATGAGCGCATGATTTATGCATTCCGGCACCGCGAAGGTTATAACGATGTAGGAGCACGCCGTGGCGATTGGAAAATTACGCGTATGGGTAACGAACCGTGGCAACTGTTTAATATTACCAACGATATTGGCGAACATCGCGATATGAGTGGCCAGTTTCCCGACCGGTTGAAAACCATGGTGGCCGAAACCGAAAAATGGAGCAGAACACATGTCGGCCCGTTGTGGTATTACTCGGCCAAAGACGAAGCGTTATGGAAAGCAGGCATATTACCCGGATTTGGCGATACCTTCGAAGTCGAACAGCTTGTGGCACCGCCTTCATCATATCGTTTAAAATAGGCCCGAATTATTGTTTAGCCGGTTCGGTAAATATGAAACATAAATTATACTTATAGAGTCCCGCTATTTTGGCGGGCTCTTGTTTTTATAGTCTAAACAGTTTAATACAGATGAAACGCAGAGATTTTTTTAAAAAGGGAACCACCGTTGCTGTGGCAGCAAGTGTAATTCCGCTGACTGGTACGGCCGCCCCAACACCGGTGGCCGCAGCCGACCGTCAAACGGACCAATGGCTCAACCTTGGTTCAGGCAAAAAAATAATACCCGGCCGTAAACTGACATTAAACTACGATGTGGCCGTATTGGGCGGCGGATTGGCTGGCATGTGTGCCGCAGTTTCGGCCGCACGTAATGGGGCCAAAACGGTACTGGTGCAAGACCGGCCGGTGCTGGGTGGGAATGCATCGAGCGAAATGCGGGTGCACGTGAATGGCGTAACCCACCTTAGACCCGATAACAAACCCGAACGCGAAACCGGTATTATTGAAGAGATACTTTTGTTGAACCGCTTTATGAATAAACAGGAGTCGTTTCCGGTATGGGACCATGTGCTGTACGAGTTTATTGTGCGTGAACCCAATCTCGAACTGATGCTCAATACCATGGCTGTAGAGGCGGTAATGAAAGGTTCGGCCATAAAAGCAGCCAGATGCTGGCAATCGACTACCGAAACAGAATATTTCATTAATGCCGGGCAGTTTATCGACTGCTCGGGCGATGGACTTTTGGCTGCCACTGCCGGTGCAGAATATCGTACGGGGCGCGAAGGCAAAGCCGAATTCGACGAAACATTTGCACCCGACCAGCCCGATGGCTGGCAAATGGGTGCCACATTGTTGATGTCGTCCAAAGATATGGGTAAGCCAATGCCTTACGAAGCACCTTCGTTTGCCATAAAATACGAAGCCGATAAGTCGAACCCCAAACGGTCAATTGCTGGTTTTCAGGATGGGATTTGGTGGATAGAAATAGGGAGCAACAACGATATTATTGCCGATTTCGAGAAAAACCGACACAAACTCATGGGCTATTTGCACGGCGTTTGGGATTACATTAAAAACTCCGGCAAATTTCCCGAAGCCGATAATTACGCGCTCGACTGGGTGCAATCGTT
>QKHT01000135.1 GCA_003249935.1 Bacteroidota bacterium | reverse complement strand
TGATTCAATGGTGTATGGTGCATAATTGTGCTTTATCCGAAATCAGGGAGCTGCAACCGAACGGAATGGTCTTGCGCAATTTGTGGTTTTGTGTTGAGCCCCTGCTTCCGAAATTTTGCGTAAAAGTAAAGATTGTTTGGGGAAAACGCACATTTCCGCCGTTTCAAAACTGATTGACTAAAGTTTGGTTCCCGAAATTTGCTTTCATTCGTTGTACAGTGTTTTACTTTGCTTTTTCTGCATCTGTATTTTGAATAAAATCTGTTGCCGGCTATTTGTGTTCAACCAAAAACTAAACCGAATTTATAATGATTGCACCTGACCATGCCGGAGGTGGTTCAGACAAAACAGACCAGAGTGTATGGCCCTTATTCGTGGAAGCCTTTGATGATGCCTCTTTGAGATTGCTTGATAAAAGTCAGAATTTGATCTCTTTCGGGGGTTTGTTTAAAATTGTCACGAAAAAATCTATGGCGATGGTGGTGTTTCGTTTTTGTTGGAAAATGATTTTGTAGATCTCTTTGAGTTCATTCAACTTTTGCTGGTCGAACCCGTGTCGTTGTAATCCTACAACGTTTATGCCGGCAAATGCCAGTGGTTCGCGGGCTGCAATAATTTAAGGCGGAATGTCTTTGCCCACTTTGCTTAAAAATTTGAAATGTTTTGATATTAAAATACTTATATCTTTTTGAAATACTTCTTTTATGTTGTCCAAATAATTTCTAATTGTTTCGGTACTATTTTTTCTTTTAGTCCGTGATTGTGTTGGTTAAAATGATCGGTATTGAAGTTGCAAACTAATGCTTCTACAACTGTTCGTCTGTTTTCTATATTTCCGCCATTATGATAAAAGTGGTCTTTCGTTACTACATTAAACTTGTTCCAATACTTGTTAACCATTTCATTTTGCCTCCAATCATTGTGATGCCACGTTGAAAGAATAAATTTTGCTTTTGTTTCGCTTAATAATTTGAATAAAAGCTCTTCGTCTTGCTCTGTCCAACCATTAAAATAATCTACGTGTCTTCCGTAATAAGGCGGGTCACAATAAATAATATCGTTTTCAGTTGCTAATGGAATAATTTCGGCAAATGATTTGTTGTGAAAAGTCCAATTTGGTTCAGATTGAATAATTTGAGAAACGGTCGTTACTTGATTTGTAATTTTTGTTATGTATGCTTGTGCAAAACGGTCGGGTTTTTTGCAAAATGGTATATTCCAATGCCCTTTGTTATTAAATCGCATCATTCCATTAAATCCCGCTCTTGAAAGGAAAATAAAATCATACGGAGAAAATTCTCCGGAGTTGAAACGTGAACGAATTTTTAAATAGTGTTCATAACCTTGGTTGTCTGCTTTGCTTAAAATAGCACCTTCATGTTCAAGATAATGTTTCATTAAAGGCGCAGTAATTTCTTTTTGTTGAATACCTTTATAGAAATTTATAATATGGGGATTAGTGTCGTTTAAAATGGCTTTTTTGTAACCTGAATTAAAGGCCACAACACCAGTTCCAAGAAATGGTTCTATCCATTTTCCTTGAACTTTAGGGGCAAGGTCCATAATCCAAGGAACGAGTTTGGTTTTTATGCCTTGACTTTTAATGGGTGGAACAATTACTCTCATTTGTTCACTTTTTTGTAAGTTGCCTCCTACACTTTCCGGCGCTGATGTCTGTTACTTTTATCATTATCTGTTTTTTAATAATTACCCCGTAAAAATAGAAATAAAATCCTTTGCCGACTTTATGTGTGTAAACAAAAAGCTGTATATGAATCACTGAAAATGTGGGGATTGAGAGAGATTGATAAGAATATAGGCGATGGAACCACCAAGGCGCGAAAACACGAAGAACAACAAGATAAATCGTGCGATTAAATTTGTGGACGATTATGGCGGTGTTGATTTTATTGCCTGCCGGATTGTATTTATGGCTATTTTTTTGTATATTCACACTTGTTGTTTTTAACCTTGTATTAGTCCTTAATAAGCAGCGTTTAACCTGTAAAAAAACCGCAATCAACTTTCATCATTAAAGGTAAACCGGCCTCGCTGCTTTTATTGCAGTATGTACTCATGGCACACTATTGCGGTTCAGCCAAAAAGAAACACACATTAATATTTTATATTTTTATGGAAAGTCGCTATTATCGTTTTAAAAGTGAAACCTTTCGGTGCAAAAAATGCAAATGGGAAGGTTTGGGCTCAGCTTTAAAAACCGGTGAATTATTCGAATCTTTGTTCGAACTCGATTGCCCGCAATGTCACGCAGTGGTAGATCATATCAGTTACCCCACAGCCGAAGAGACGCTGATGTTTGGATCGGAGGCCGAAAAGAAGGATGCTTTACAAAGCGTTGAACGACGAAATGCCTATCTGGCGGCTCAGTTGAAAGATATATCGTTATTGCCCGACATCGACGATACGGATATTGCATTTGTACTCACACCTTTTGATGATGTTTATTTGGCAATTATGTACAAGGAACAGGTGATTTGGAAAGAGAAGCGGGGATACGAATATTACGAGCGGTATATAGCGGTAGGCCGATTACTCAAGGAGAAATATGGCGATAAAATGATCGATTTTGTACCGCTAAACGACGATTTGAATTTGTATGAATTTGTATGGCGATAGATTGTCGGCCATAGATAAGGTAAATGCGTTTCGTGCCGAATTACGTGGGTAAGCGAGAGTTGTTAGTCGTCAGATTTAAGTCGTCAGTAGACAGAGGCTTACGCGCGATACCTGCCAACTGCCAACTGCCAACCGCCAACACCCAATAGCCAGCAGCTAACCGCCAACACCCAACCACCTACTTTTTAATAATTCGCATGCTTTTGCGGGTATTCACTACCATTTTCATGTTGCGGCATGCGCGTTTTACGCCTTTCAAATTCAGGAATAACTGTTCCTGGTATTTATCCGGAATGTCGAATTGCGACTGCTCGTCGTCCACCTGCACATTGGTAATGTCGGCCATATTGAGTCCGGCTTCC
>QKHT01000104.1 GCA_003249935.1 Bacteroidota bacterium | reverse complement strand
AGCGTGGTTGCATTTTTTTCGAAAGTTATACCCGATGCGGTGATCTTTTTTACGCCTAACGATAACTCGTAAGGAATAGTCCCTGCTTTAAGCATACGGAACTTATTGACATTACCGGCAGCTTTACTGAATTCAATTTTGAGTGTCGATTTTCCGGCAGGCAAGGTAATAGGCGTAGGACATTTGGCCCAGCCATTAAAATTGTATTGGTTGGCTGAACCGGGAACTCCGAAACAGTTGATTGGGAAGGTGGCTTTTAATGTAAATCCAACAGATACTTTGGCTTCACCGGCAATAGCTTTTGATGGGCCATTCATATTAAAATACAAGTCGTAATCGCCGGCTTCGGCCGCCGAAACATCATATTTATACCATTCGCCATCGTTAATATAGCCGATTACATAACTCATGTCGGCTCCCCAGCCGTTTTGTGGTGCATTGGCCCCCAAACCGGTGGTGTCGAGTTTCCAACGCGATATCTCTACTTCCGTACCTACGCGGTATCCGTACCATGCTTCGGTGCCGGTTAGTGCGCCTACACTGTGACAACCTACGCCTTCGCCGCCCTGATTAAAATCTTCGGCCTGCCATTCGCCCGGAACCGGCCAAGGTGTTGTGCCTGTGTATTCGTAAATCGGGTCCTGTGCATTTGCAATACCCACAAAAGCTGCAAAAGCAGCCGCTAAAAGAAGTCTTTGTGTTTTCATAAATATTAATCTTAAAAAATTACTGCAACGAAGTTAGGTGTTAACATATTTTTTGATTAACTGTAAGGTACAAATCAATGGCTCAATTGTATATTCAACTTGGTCAATCGTACAATTTAATAGTTGTATTGTATGCGATTATTCTTGTAAAAAGTTGGTTATAATGTGTTTGACCTGTTTTCAGGCTGTTTGTTGTATTGTGCAGTAGTAAATAATTCTATGGTTAAAAACAGAATTTATCAAAAGTTCTTTTTATTGTAATTTGTTTGAATATGGCCCTGTTTAAAGCTGTTACTTTTTTACGTTTGGTGTTTTCAATTATTGGTACCGGCAGTTTAAATTATGAAAAATGTGTTTGCAATCGGGGAAACGAGTTTGTTAATCGTGGATTGTGTTATATCAATCTGTAAAATGAGTTTATCAATGGTGGAATGTGTTATATCAATCTGTAAAATTAGTTTATCAATCGTGGATTGTGTTATTACAATCTGTAAAATGAGTTTATCAATCGTGGATTGTGTTATTACAATCTGTAAAATGAGTTTATCCGTTGTGAAATGTGTGTTTGCAATCGGATAATCGTAATTTTCAATCATAGATTATCTATTATTAATCTAATGTTGTTTGGTAAGGTATAGATGCCGTGAGGTACCAAATATCGGTAGAACTAAAACATTCAGATTGTGTTTCGCCCCATCGGGGCGAGAGCGAACGTGACCAATCATTGTACTACCGATAGGTGACCCACTACGGGGTCTGAACGAAACGATGGCACAGGGCCTCGCCGTTAACCCCGGTATGTTTGCAGGCCGGTTCAACCAATAACTGATAAAAAACACGCAATATCTTTTGGCAATCGGAGCAACGAATGTTTAATCATCATATTAATGTTGTTTGGTAAGGTAGAGGTGCCGTGAGGTACCAAATATCGGTAGAACTAAAACATTCAGATTGTGTTTCGCCCCATCGGGGCGAGAGCGAACGTGGCCAATCATTGTTCTACCGATAGGTGACCCACTACGGGGTCTGAACGAAACGATGGCACTTGGCATCGCCGTTAACCCCGGTATGTTTGCAGGCCGGTTCAACCAATAACTGATAAACGCTGCGTTTAAATGCCTTTTAAAGAAGGTTTAATCGCTATTTTATGTCGCGAAGATACTCGCTTGGCGTTTTGCTGAATTTTGCTTTGAATGCTTTTGAGAAATACGTTGGCGACATGCCCACTTTGTAGGCTGCTTCGGACACCGAAAGGCCATGATTAGCCATTTGCGATATGGCCTCTTCGAGCCGCATATCGCGGATGAGGTCGTTCGGTGTTTTGCCCGTGATTTGTTTTACTCTGCTGTAAAAGTTGCTTCGTGCCATGCCAACTTCGGTACAAAGGTTGTCTACCAAAAAATCCGGATTATCCATTTTTTCTTTTATGAGAGCGATAATCTTCTTAATAAAGTCAGAATCTTTTTGGTTGGACGACAAGGTATAGGCTTCCTGAAAAACGTTCTTACTCAGCTTAGTTATCAGATGATTACGGTTGATAAGAATATTCATTAATTCGGTAATGAGAAACGAAAGCGAGAATGGTTTTTCGATGAAAAAGTCGGCCCCTGCTTTGGCTGCGGCAAAACGCACCGATATATCGGTTTTAGCGGTGACAATAACCACCGGAATGTGTGCTGTTTCGGGGTTCTGTTTTATTTTTCGGCATATTTCAATACCGTCGGCATCGGGCAACATAACATCGCAGATTACAATGTCGGGTTTACTTGTGGTCACCAGTTCGTAACCTTTTTCGCCATGCGAAATGTCGAACACAGTAAAGAATTTGCTTAAATTGATACGTAAATAGTTACGAATTTGTGTGTCGTCTTCAATAATCAGCACTTTACCCGTAATGTTTTGCTGCGAAAGTTGTTCGTAGGTGCTTTCGTTTACGATATAATCTTCGTATGCTATTTCGGCATTGATATCTTCCGGAGCAAGCCCGGGTGTTTTGATATTTGGTATGGTATAGGCCAGTTCGTCGGGGGTGTAAAAAGTGTCGCTTTTGGACAAACTAACCAACACATCGGTGCCACCGCCTGTTGTACTCGAAATTTCGAGGTAACCTTTGTGCAATATGATCAACCTTTTTACCAACGAAAGTCCTATGCCAAATCCTTCGGAAACCCTTATGTTATCGCGATAAAAACTGTCGAATACGCGCTCAAGGTTCTCTTGGGCTATGCCATTGCCATTATCTGAAATAATGATACTTATTCTGTCTTCGGGCTTGTGACCAATATGATGGGTTTTGCGCATGTTTTTCATCGATACATCGGCCTGGTGACTGATTATTGTAATATCGATGGTTCCGTTATCGGGTGTGTATTTAAAGGCATTGGTGAGCAGGTTGTAGACAATGGATTCTACTTTTTCGTGATCGAACCACATTTGTTCGGGTTGTGAAGCTATTGAAATAGTGTAGGAGATATTTTTCCGTCCGGCCCAATCGGTAAACTGTTGGGCAATCTGGTTCACAAAAGAATGAATATCTGATTTGTGCACAATGAGTTGCGATACGCCGGATTCTACTTTTCGAAATTCTATCAGTTTATTAATGATGTAAATCATTCGCTCCACGTTTTTGTAAACAAAACCCAACTGATTCTTCAACCGTGTCTCTTTTTCGTTATCGATGATCTCCTTTAGCGGCGAAAAGATCAGTGTAAGCGGTGTTCGTAATTCGTGCGAAAGATGCGTGAAAAAGCTGGCTTTTTCCTGAAATATCTCTTCATTGCGTTGTTCTTTTTCCCGCTCTACTTCAAGATCCTTGGCAATGGCATAATATCTGGTTTGGTACAATATGATAAGCCTGATGATGAGAAGGATAATAGCCAGATATATGAGGTAGGCCATATTGGTCAGGTAAAATGGCGGCCTGATTTTTATGATGAGTTCGCGTGGCGTTTCGTTCCACATGCCATCGTTATTCGACGATTTTACCCTGAAAGTGTAAGTGCCGTATTTCAGGTTGATATACGACGCAAACGGGCGTTTCCCATCTGTTTCAATCCATGTTTTATCGAAACCCGCAAGTGTATATTTATATTTGGTATTACGTGGATTTTCGAACTGCATGGCCGAAAACCAGATGGTAAAATTATTTTGTTTGTACGAAAGTTCAATGTGGTTGGTGTTGCTTATGGCTTGTTGTAAAATGCTGTTTTTTAATGTGTCGGCCTTTATTAGTGTGTTTTGAACCAATAACTGTGTGATTTGTGTTTCCGGTTTCGTGATGTTTGGTGTTATTTTTTCGGGATCGAAATAGAGTACCCCTTGTGTACTGCCAAGGTAAATCCGTCCCGATTTGCCCATGAACGACGAACCCACTTTGAAGGCATTTTTGAAGGTGGCCTGCGAAAAATCGTAGGGTTCGAACCGCTGTTCCTTTTCGTTATAAAGGGTGAGGTTTTTGCCTGCAATCCATAAATTGTGGTTTTTATCGCGAATCAAACACTCCACATTACTTTCGGTATGAAAAGGGTAGGGCTCCAATGGGGTGGCTGTGTAGTTTCCTGTTGTGGTATTCGATGGCAGTAACGTCACTTTGTTAACACCGCCCCCTAATGTGGCCATATAATAAGTATGGTCATCAATAGGCAGTATATCCCACACAAAACGGTTGGAAAGCTGATTGGGTTTATTGGCATCCTTGGTATAGTGGGTAATGGTTTCGATATCGCCTTGCAGGGTTAGTTTTACAACCTCAAATCCGTTTTGGGTGCCAAACAAAATGGTATTATTTCCCGCAACACAAATACTATTTGGTGCATTGCTGTTAATAAAGTATTGGTTATTAATGCTATCCTGATTAATAATTTCGATATCAGTAAAGGCGGTTCGGTTGCCTTTTGAACGTTTACAACAAATAATCCCTTTGCCCCAACCGGTCATCCACAGGTTTCCAAATTTATCGGCTGAAATATCCGAAAAATAGCCCGATTGTATTTTTGTAATCTCGTAAAATTCGGGCGATAGAGGTATTTCGCGCTTGTTTTCAATGTCGAAACAAAATACTTTGTCCAGACCACCTATCCAAAGGTATTTGTTCTCCTCGAGGTACATGCAGCGTACGTTGTTTTTGGTGTTAAAGTCATCACGATTCTTTTGTGCAAAGTCGTAATAGGTTATTTTTCCGGTATTTATATCGAAATGATTGAGGCCTTTAGATTGTAATCCAATCCAAAGATTCCCGTTATCTTCTTCGGCAATAGCGCGCACCACGCTTTCCGAAAGTGAGTTTTCAGGCCTTTCAAAATCCTTGGGAAGCAGACTCAATTGTTTTTGATTGGTATCGAAACTATTGATCCCACCGCTAAATGTTCCAATAAAAATGCACCCTTGTCGGTTCAGGTATAGTTTTTCGATAATACCCGACGACAGGCCATAGTGTTTATTAATCGATTCCTGAAAAATGACACCCTCGTCGGGTTTTTGAGGTTTATATTTAATAAGTCCGGTTTGCATACCAAACCACAAAGTGTTATGGTGGTCGCATACAATCGATTTTACACTGCTGTAACGAACTTTGTCGATGGTTGAAGTGGCGTTTTTCATTCTCAGGTCCGAAAACGCTGTAAATGTTATTTGCTTTATATTGGTTTGCGTCGAATTGGCTATATAATCGAGTTCAACCTTCTGAAATGCCTGATAATTCCCCAAAATTAAATGACCATTCGCATCCGATTGTATGGCCGAAATATATTCGTCAATTAATTTGTGTTGCTTAGACCACGTATTTGTTGTGGATACAAGGGTATAACCCCCATTTTTGTCTGCTATAAATTGCAATAAACCGTGGTTGGACCCGGCCCATATGTTATGGTTTTTGTCTTCGGTAATACAAAGAATTGATGTTTTTTTTTGCAGGCTTTCGGGGTTATTAATTTGGGTTATACCGGAAATGGTGTGTTGATTTGTTTTGAGGATAAGATTTTGACCATTAGTATCTACCCATAAATTATTTTGTGTATCGATAAACAGAATTTGCACTCTGTTTTGTAGCATTGGCGTTACGGCAGTGGATGTTTCGGTATAAAATTGCTCGGTGTTGGTATCGAAACAGATGAGGCCGTATTCCGTACCAATCCAGATCAGCTGATTCTTATAAACCATCGAATTCATTCTGTTGTAATTGTCGGTGGTGCTGTTTACAAGATATGTTTGAATATTAAACCCATCGTACCGACAAAGTCCTGCGCGGGTTACAAACCAGATGAAACCGTGGTCGTCTTCGGTAATGTCTAATACATCAATATGCGGCAATCCATCGGCAATCCCTTTGTTGTCAATGTAATAGAGCAGGTTTTCCTGAGCCATGGAAAAGAAGGAATGAACCAGAAGCAGAATTAGCGGGAGTTTTTTGCAGCGTTTCATCTGTAAATTAAACAATTATAATAGTTTACTGTAAAAATAGTAAAATATACACTTATTTTGCAATCATCGCGCATTGATTTAAAAATACACTGTTGTCCGGTAAAATATCCGAGATTCTTCACCTTACTCTTAGTGACAGGGTGTTGTAGTGTTTTTGGGTGTTAGGGGGTAGGTTGCGGCTTTGCCGCCAACCTACCCCCTAACATAAATTTAACTTGCTGATTGTCATTTCAATCGAAGTGATAAAACTCATTAAAATCATTTTTGCCGGCCAACAATGATTTTGAATTATTTGCCGCTTATTTAATAATGAACGTACTTATCGAAAGTTCCGGTGCTAAATATTCCAGTTGATTGTTTTTAATTTTAGAGGGAGCAATATTTTTGCAATTTTCACTGTTGCTTGTACGAAATAGTTCGGCGATGGACAAGACCGGAAAGTCAGATAAATCTAATACGAATTTCTCCGGGCGGTGTGAGGAATTATTTAGGGCAATTACCAACTCATTTTTTTGGGGATTTAATGCCACCAAAACGTTTTCATGGTCGGTTTTAAGTATAGAATAACCTTGCTTTACGAATCTTGTAATTTGCATTCTCACATAATAGTTTTTTATGATTTGGTATTCTTCCGTTTTGAAATTACACTTCAATAATCCCCATTCGTGGTTGTTTTCTTCCATTAATTGCCAATCGATCCAGGCTTGTGGTTGCATTTGGTTTAAATCGTCGAACATTTTTTGGGCAAGCAGCAGGTTGTTTTCAAGCCCCTTTGCTGCACGAGGCAAACCCATTGGTCCTGTTTCCGATTGCCAGAACTCTTTTCCGGTTGCTGTTACCAAACGAAAAACTTCTTTCCGTTCTTCCTTTGTTCCGGAATAGGTGTGCGTATTTATTTGCCCTAATTTTTCAAAAATATCACCTGCTTTTTCATATTCATTCAAAACCTTTATTGTCGATTTTAAATTTGTTTCATCAGATGCCGACAACTTAGTTTTCAATCCTGCTGCCTGTAATTTCGCATATAGGATTCGAATGATTTTTATTTGCGTTTCGGGCGAAAAATGGCATCCTTCCTGACTCCCTAAATAATTCCAGTAGGATGAAGTTGATTCATTAAACGGTTCGAGGGTTTTGAATTCCACGCCATAATTGTCCTTATAATGTTTGCAAACGGTAATCAAATAATCGCAAAATGCTTCGTAATACGCCGGTTTCAAATTATCCTGATTCGGATTAATATGACCAGCAGAACAGCCACTGTATGTCATCCAGTATGGCGGTGAGTTAGAGAAGGCCTCGAAAACAACATCCGGCCGCTTTTCTTTTATTTTCAGCATAACCTTTCGCTGGGCCTTATCGGCATTCCAATTGTAGGGTTCTTTTTCGGATGCTAAAAAACCTTCCATTTCGGCACGTTTACCTTTGCCTTTCACCATGTGTCCATCAATGTGCGAAGGATCGTCGCCACCACCAATGTTGTATCTGAATATATTCATATTCAAACCTTCGGGCGAAGTGAACAGATCAATAACACGATCCATTCCCGATTCGTCCCAGTTTCCTATCTGTCCGGCCCACCAACAGAGTGAACTTCCCCAGCCCTCGATTGTCTGACCAATACTTCCGGAATCTATTTTTACAATTTCGGTTTCGTGTGCTATCGCTTGTTTGGCTTGCCCAAAAACAAAAAAAGGGAAAAATAACAGCGTAATACAGCTAAAAACAGAACGTTTGATTGGTGTCTTCATATTTGATTTTGTTTTTATTTTATGCATTGATCCGCGCTTTTGCAAATAAGCGATTTAAAGTGAAATTTTTGTCACTACGATCAATTTTTTTTTTTTGAAAGCATTTCTAAGCAGAACCATGCGTTTACAACTTCAATTGTAAGCCGCACTACTTTTAGTTTACTTTTAGCATTAGTATTTTTGGACCGCCATTACCTGTGGTTCGCAATTCGATATAATTTGCGCCCGATTTTAATGGAATGGTGGTTTGAACCTTGTTCCAGTCATGTTTTTTATTATTGGATATTGGGAACTTTAACGTTGTGACCTTTTTACTGTTGACAATCAGATCCATCGGGCAGTCGGTGTAAGCTGCATCGGTGGCATACCAGATGGTCATGGCGAATTGACCTTTGCTCCCATCGTTTTCCTGATACCAGATAATATGGCCTTCGTGGTTCACAAAATCGACATATTTTTTACCATTTTCAGTCGCAATTATGCCACCTTTTATTGTGCCCGAAACGGCCTGTATTTCGCCTGCCTGATCGGTGACGAAATCGCTTTCACTGCCCCAAAACAGACCATGATTTACATCGAATGCTTCCTCCATTTTAAGAATAACTTTTGCATCACGCACCACTATCGCTTTTACAGTTGTACCCAATACCACCCGAAGCGGTTGTACATATTGTGTGCTTTTTGTGGTTGGTTCAGAACCATCGGTGGTATAATAAACTGTCATGGGTTTTTCTGCAAGCTTTCCACGCAACACAATGGTTTCGACATCTATGGTTACTTGGTTTGATTTCCGCAATTGTTTCTCGCCGAATATTCCACCAACGGTTAATGCCACCGGTGTTGTATGGTTATCGAGTTCGATAAAAGCATTGGATAATCCCATAAACGCTTTCCTTTGCATGAGCCCGTAATTTTTTGTCGTGTCCGCCGGATCGCCGTTTTCGAGCGAAATAATTTTGGCCGCTCCATCGACGTAATAGAAAAAAGTATTCTCACCATATGGATACATTACGCCTTTATCATCGTTGGTTTGTGCCGTTACAATGGCCATATTGTCTTTCACCGCATCGGTATATTTGCAGTCGATTGAAAGTTGTATCGCCGATGGTGTGCCTGCTGTAGCCTGCATGGTTTCGGCAACTAATTTGCCGTTGTTGTATGCTTTTGCAACCAATTTACCCGGTTCGTAAGGCACTAACCATTCGCATTGCATTTCATCCCATTGGGTGCCGGGCTTATCTTTGCCCAGCGATTTTCCGTTGAGAAAGAGTTCTACTTCATCGGCATTGGAATAGGCCCAAACAGGAATCAGCGTTCCCTGCGCCACATCAGGGTGTGTCCATTGTGGTAAAAGGTGAACCATGGGTTCGGTGGTCCACTGACTTTTATAAAAGTAGAAGAGGTCTTTTTTGAAGCCGGCCGCATCGAGTGCGCCGCCCATAAACAGCCGAAATGGCCATCCGCCATGCACGTAGCCCGCTTCGCCGTAATAGTCGAAACCGGTCCAACGAAAGTGGCCGCTGTACCAGGGTAAATCGCGCATCAATTCCCAGTTTTTACGGGCCGAAAGACGAACCGTGGCATTGTCGTATGATGAGTTTAAATGCTGTTTGGCGTTTTTCCAATTTTCGGGTGAAGCCCATTCGTAATGAAATACCTCTTTTTTGGTTAAATCGGGAAGCGGGAACGGTTCCTGCCCTTTGTTTGGATATCCGTCG
>QKHT01000311.1 GCA_003249935.1 Bacteroidota bacterium | reverse complement strand
CGAAGGGATGCCTTCGGCACACATCTTTCCCGAAGGGATGCCTTCGGCACACATCTTCAATGTCTGAAATCCTTTCCTTCTTTGGTTTCGGTAACAATGCCCTTACGTATTACAAAATCGCCAAAGTCCTCGTTTTCGGTACGTTCTGCGGCATATTGAATAAGCAGAACTTTGAGCTCGGCCAAAATACGTTGTTCGTCAATATTTTCGCGGAAAAGCGTGTTGAGCCTCGAACCCACAATATTGCCACCAAGATAAAGATTATATCGCCCCGGAGCTTTGCCAATAAGGCCAATTTCGGCATTGTATGGCCGACCGCAACCGTTGGGGCAGCCGGTCATGCGTATCACGATTTCTTTATCGAAAAGCCCTGTTTCAACAAGAATGGTGTCTATTTTGGTTATGAGTGTGGGAATATACCTTTCGGCTTCGGCAAAGGCCAGACTACAGGTGTTGAGCGCCACACATGCAATCGAATTTTTTCTTAAACCCGAAATTTCGAACGGTGAGACATGGTGTGAGGCCAAAATCTTGTTTACTTTTTTTACTTCGGCATCGGTAAAG
Organism: Bacteroidota bacterium; assembly: GCA_003249935.1. Lineage (GTDB taxonomy): Bacteria > Bacteroidota > Bacteroidia > Bacteroidales > UBA5342 > SZUA-561. The sequence continues at coordinate 9,042 of QKHT01000311.1, read as the reverse complement.
TTGCCTGCTATAAGGTTTTGGTTGCCGGTTAAGCGGAATTCCACTTCGCCGATTTTGGCTATTTGTGCCAACGCATCCTTCATGCGGGCCTGTTCGTGATTTTTTATGCGGCCACCTTCTATAAACAACGTTAGATACCATTTGCCTTTGCTGTCCTTCAGCCAGCCATACTCATCGCCGTTACGCTTTAGAACGTATGGCTTAGGTTCAGCCAAAACCACACCCCTTGCCGCAAGTTCGGTGGTAATACCTTCTAAACCCAGGCGATCCACTGTGTATTTGAAACGCGAATTTTTTCGGTCGAACCGGTTGCCGTTGTCTTTTTGCACCAACATAACTTTTTCGGCCACATTCACCACGTCGTTTTTCGGGCAGAACCCAATGGTGTTACCCAAGCGCGGGTAGGTAGCACTGTTTCCGAATGTTGTACCAAATCCACCGCCCACGGTGACGTTATAGCCCTGCAATTCGCCATTTTCAACAATTGCAATAAACCCGAGGTCCTGAGTATATACGTCAATGTCGTTATAGGGTGGAATGGTGAACCCGATTTTGAATTTTCGTGGCAAGTATCGGTCGCCGTAGATGGGTTCTATTTCTTCGCCATTCATGCCTGAGGCCACTTTATCTTGTCCGAGCCATATTTCGAAATAGGCCGGGGTTTGGGGCGTGAGGTGCGTATTTACCGCTTTGGCATCGGCAAGCACCTGCCCGTAGGCCGCCGATTGGGCCGGATTGGCCGAAACCATTACATTCCGGTTTACATCGCCACACGCAGCAATGGTATCGAGCAGTGCATCGTTTATGGCTTTTATAGACGATTTAAGATTGTGTTTGAATACGCCATGAAACTGAAATGCCTGACGGGTGGTCAGTTTGAGCGTACTGTTGGCGTATTGGTCGGAAATGGCATCCATTTGCAGCCATTGTTTGCCGTTAACCACGCCACCGGGCACACGCACCCTAATGAGGAACGAGAAATCGGGTTCGAGTTTGGCTTTGAGCCGATCGGCTTCGGTATCGCGATCGAATTGTTGGTACATACCATGAAATTTGGAGAGCTGGCGATCGTCCGGAGCCAATGCACCGGTGAGTTCGTCGGCAAGGCTCTCTTCGAGTGTGCCGCGCAGGTAGTTGCTGTTGTGTTTAAGTAACTCTACTTCCGAGAGTTTACTCCAATCTATATCGTTTGTTAGTGCCATAATTTACTTGTGTTTATGCTTTAAAATTAATACACATCTAATTGCAGTTTACGTTCTTTTTCCATGTTTTTAAGGAACTCGCCGGCTTCGCTTTCGGTTTTATTTCCCTGAACCGCAATGATCTCTTTCAACGTTTTTTGTACGTCGGCAGCCATATTTTTACGGTCGCCACAAATATAAATAACCGCACCATTGCTTATCCACTGCCAAATCTCGGTGGCATGTTCGGCCAGTTTATGCTGTACATATTGTTTTTGAGCCCCATCGCGCGAAAAGGCGACATTCATTTTTTGAAGTATGCCGTTTTTTATGAATTTTTGCCATTCGAGTTGATACAAAAAGTCGTGACGGAAACGTCTGTCGCCGAAAAACAACCATGTATTGCCTTGAATACTTTCTTCTGCACGATGTTGCAAAAATGCACGGTACGGTGCTATTCCGGTTCCCGCCCCAATCATTATTACAGGTGATTGATCCTGAGGTAAGCGGAACGAGGGGTTTTTTTCTACAAATACCGGTATCTTTTCGCCTTCGGTAATCCGTCCGGCCAAAAAGGTGGAACAAGCTCCTTCGCGATGGCGATCGTTGGTGTTGTACCGAACCGAAGCCACTGTAATATGCACTTCGCCGGGGTCGGGCAAGTTGGATGAAGAGATGGAGTACAAGCGTGGCGGCATGCGGCGAAGTGTACCAAACAACGTGGTGGCATCGGTTGCAAACGGAAAATCGGTAAGCAAATCGAGCACATCGTGTCCATAGAGATAACTTTCTGTTTTTGAACTGTCGGTTAGTAAGGCTTCCAGATTTTTGTCGTTACTGAGCTGGAGCCAGGCTTGCAGCAACGATTTACTTAAAACCGTAATCTCGAAATGGTTTCGAAGGGCAATGGCTGCCGTGGTTTTAAGCTGGCGCGTTTCAACCGGTGTTTCGGCTGCGATACCTGTTTTAGCCAAAATGGCTTCAACCAGGTGTGGCGGATTGTCGCCAAATACGCCCAATGCATCGCCGGGTTGATATTCGATGCCCGAATCGGCTAATGAAATTTCATAATGCGTCACTTCTTTGTCCGATTCTGTAGAAGTAATGCGTTGTTTTACCAGTACTTCGGCATAAAATGGGTTGGAGCGTGTATAGTTTTTGGTTGAACCTGTTACTACTGCTGTGGTTGCTGCTGGTGCCTGAGTTGGTACCGATTGAGACAATACAGCCGATATGTTATCGATCCATTGGGCTGCTTCTTCCTCGAAGTCCACATCGCACCGGGTAAGAGGCGCAATCGCCGTTGCGCCCAACTTTAGCAATACTTCATGGATGTCGGCACCGGTTTGGCAAAATTTTTCGTAGCTTTTATCGCCCAATCCAATCACGGCAAATTTAAGATCCTGAAGTTTGGGCGCTTTACGTCCATGCAAAAAATCGTAAAAGTCGCGGGCTGCCACTGGCGGTTCGCCCTCGCCATGGGTACTTACGGCAACCAGCACATGCGTTTCTGTTTTCAGATTTTGCAGTTTGTACGCTTCCATCGATACCACATGGGTCGAAACACCCAGCGACGACAATTTCGAAGCAGTTAGTTTGGCTACTTCTTCACTTTTCCCGGTTTTGGTGCCAAAAAGTATGGTTACTTTTATTGCATCAATGGCAGGCAATGCCTGAGCTCCAACTGGTGTCCCCGCCGGTATAGCCGCGGTTCGACCCGCAAGATAACCACTGAGCCAGATAAGTTGCTCCTGCGATGCATTTTCGACTAATTTTTTTAGTAACTGTTGTTGTTCGTCGTTCAACATAATGATTATTTTTTATTCGTTTTTTCCAAAAAAATTGCGTTCGGCTACCTGTTCGATAAAGTTGCGCAACGCAATGGCTTGCGATACTTTTTCGGCATTCGATCCTACAGCCACCGTAAAAGGATCGTGCCGATAAATAGCCGGCGACACAAACCGGCACAGTTCCGGTACATCGTGTATGTTTATCAGCGTGCCTGTGTGTTCGCCATCGGCCACAAGTTGCCGGTCGAATGTGGGGTTGGCCATACAACTATACACCAAAATGTAATCTTGGAGCATGCCCATGTTGTATTCGCCATAAATGCAGTTTACGGGCAGCGAGGCAAATGCATCCAAAAATTCAGTGTCGAGCACATCAATGTTTTGAGTGGTTCGTAACAGAATTTCAGTCTTTTTTAACCCGTCGGCATTTCCTCCGATAACTAATATCCGTTTATCGGTAATGTCGATGGAAATGGGTAGAAAGGTGCGTTTGCTCATATCTGATAATCTCCATCTTTAACCGTTATTTTGCCAAATTTGATGCGGTTCCATGCCCGCTCGTGTAAAAAGTAAAGCACCATTTTTGTAAAGAGTTCAACACCACCTATGGATACGGCAAATTTCATGTTGCCTACAATTAAATACGAAATAATAATGGTGTCGAATGTGCCGACCATGCGCCACGAAACGGCCTTTACAATGCTTCGATATGGTTTTTCGCTCATCTGTATGATTTGTTAAAATTATGGTGTTGTGATGTTTTTTGCTGCCATTGGTTGAAATCGGCAATGGCCAGATCTATTATTTTTTCGGCTTGAATGGTTTCTGCTGTTCGGTCGGTTAGGCGGGCCTGAACCGATTGTTCGATATCGCGCACGTTATACAACGTAACCAACGGATTTTGTGCCACTTCGGGGGCGATGTCGTTTGGTACGGCAAGGTCTATCAGCAACAATGGTTTTTTTGGTTGAACCGCCTCGGTTTTGATAACCGCGTGAGGGGCTGCCGTAGAGGCAATCACTACATCGCTTTGCGCAATACATTGAGATAATCCATCGAATCGAAAGGCTGTTCCGCCTACCGCTTCGGCCAGCGATGCAGCGGCATCGTACCCGCGGTTCGCAATAAAAAACGAACGGCCGCCCTTACGTTGTAAAAACCTGATAATGTCGCGATTCATTTTATTTACCCCCACAAAGGTAAATGTGCAGTCGCGATAATCGGGGTAATGTAACGCCACCAGATTGGCTGCCGCCTGACTATAACTTACCGCGCCTTTGCCAATGCCGGTTTCGGTTCGTACTTTTTTGCCTACTGCCAATGCCGTTTGAAACAACTTATGCAATGATGCACTTAAATTGTGTTGTGCTGCAGCTTCCTGATAGGCTCTTTTAACCTGCCCCTGTATGGCACTGTCGCCTGTAATGGCCGACTCCAACCCCGACACCATCCGAAACAGATGTCTTACCGTATCATCGTTTACCAAACCACACCCGGTAAAAAATTCCACACGATTGCAGGTTTCGATAATTATACCACCCCGAACTGCCATCTCATTTCGTGCCCGGCTCAGTATTTCGCTTCGCTCCGAAATGCTTGCCCGAATATCTGCTTTAATGTGTTCAACCATAGCCTCTTAAAAAAAAAGTCCTTTTGAATGGATCAAAAGGACTTTAAAGTTGTACTATTTTAACGCAAACAAATCAAACCCTTTGATATATAAATGGCATGCTGCACATCCAACACATGTCGGCGCACATTACATAATTCCTATTTATATTCAAGTTGTACTTCATTGTTTTAAAATTTACCATTTCGATGCAAATATAGATGCTATTTTAATTCATTCCAAATAAAAAAGCATAAAAATATGATAAATGTCATATGCATAAATATAGATGTATGATTTTGTTGTTGGTTTGTTATATTGTAATGATTTGTACTATAGCAATTTAATTGTGTTTGAGGTAGAAGTTATAGTGTGATTACAAACCCCATTTTGAAGTAGATCTGCTCCATCTTTTCGGTGATTTTGTAGGGACTTTGTTCAAGGTTCATCTCCTTCATTTGATACTGAACTGATGTTTGAAGTGCCACCATCTGCGTAAGATTAAATTCAAGGCCACATCCGGGGGCCAAAGAGTAGCCGGATAGTGAAATCCTTTGTTTTTTGCCATAGTTGTCGAGTGCTTGTTGATACCCGAATGATTTTAACAAGTGGAACGATACGAAAAAAATGGTGCCTGTATAAAATTTGGCGTAAGGTCCAACTTCGGTCAATAAAAGGTCCTCACCCTGTTTTACCTGATTTTGATAACTGAAATCGGAAGCAAGGCCCAAAACAAAGTTGGGCGAAAAGTATCGGCCAATTTCGATGTTAGCACCAACAATAAAGGTTTCGGCTTCAGTCTGTTTCGAATAGTTTCCGGCCAGCGCGAAGCCGTACTCGCTCATGCCTTTTTTGTTGAAATAATTGCTTTGTGAATTGCAAATTGTGGTAATAAACAGTGAAGTGATAATGATAATTGATTTCATTTGATCTTTAATTTAATATGAGGTAAACAGTTAGCAAAAATACAATAGATTTGAATATTTCAAAATATATCAGCAATTTTTGTTGAGTTACCCGACGAAATATTGGAGGAAAATTGGTATTGTAATTTCACATCGGGTTCGTTACTTGATGAATTATTATCGCATAACCACAATATGGCAAGGTCGGAAATTGCTTTTTGTGAGCAATACTCAAACAAATGGATAGTGGTGTAGATTTCCTATTTGTATTTATTTTTCACTAAGTCTATTTATTTCATTTTCAATTTGTTCAATTACAATTCTGTTTGCAATTTCACCGTCAAGACTATAAACTATAAACACGTTACCTCCAAAGTCCTTCCTGAAATTCTCAAAACTTGCGCTCATTCTTTCTGATACAGAGTAATTTCCAAAATTAGATAATGAAGTAACAGGTTTGATTTGAATCCCAAATGCCAACTCTTCTTTTACATACCCCAAATAATCAATATCCCCAGCATGATCAAGTTCAGATGGACTTTCCTCGAATCTAACTTCTTTAAATATTTTTGCTAAACCATCATTTATTACTGATTTTTCTCTCAAATAACCGTCAAAGGTTCTGTTGATAGTCAGGTTGTAAATATAATCTTCACAGTCCTTCTTTGATAGATTTTTAAAGGCATCCTGCCATTCAGGGATAACGACTTCTGTGATTTTTTCTATAGTCTTTCTCCAAGTTCGGTTAAGCTTTCTTTTGTAATTTTGAAGGAATTTTTTCCATCTGTTTTCGCATTTTCGAAATACCAATTTTCCCACTCTTCAATTGTCTTGGGTTGACATTCTCTGATTAAAGCCATAACTGAACCAACCTTATTTGGTCGTGATAGTTGGTAAGTTTGGCAAGCGTAATTTAAAACTTTTTCTTTCTTACCGAACTCAAGCGAATATTTAAGCAATTCTTTTTTAGCCATTTATTTAATATTTAGTGTTTGTCTATCAGTATCATCATCATTGTTTTGATTATTCCAACTCTCAATTAATGCCGTTCGCCTTTCATTATCACTTCTTGTCCTTCTTTCTGAAGCTATCTAAATAATTATTTAATTAAACAATAGTTTCAATAGAAAAAAAGCCCGGATTAATTGACCCTGTAGCTGCTCCAATTAAATCACCATCATGTTCAATACATACTTTTATTAATTGTCGAAGTTTTTCTTGATTACCACCAATTGGGAAGTTGATTAAGCCCGCTAGGTCTCTTGCTCTAATTGCATGTTGTCAACCAGTTCGCAAATTATTCAATAGATTTTGTCTTTGTACTTGTGTAAAATTTATTGGCATGTGTTGATTAGACTTAAAAATTTATTCTTGTATTTAAAATCCGTATCAATGTCTACATTTACTAGACCTTCTTTCAATAAATGAGCATTGATAAACGTTTTATTTTCTAAATATAAATAAGCCATTAGGTTATTATCCGAATCGTGTTTTATTTCATCATATTTCAAAAAAACTTTTTTTCCTTTTAATTTAGAAATTAGGTATTCACTTGCCTTTCCATTAATATTGGGATTTTGTTTGATACCAATTAGTCGGATTATCAAATCATTATTAAGGCGTATTAATTCAGGGCTAATAACTTCCTTTACAGAGAAATAATCTTCCCGTTTTCCGGTACTCGCTGCATCTAATTTTGAACCAAACTGAAGTTTCTTTACATCAATTTTTTTATCTAATTTTAGTGTATCAACAAATTGATATGGAAGTTCTTCAATCATTTCTTCAAAAGAATCCTCAATCTCTTTTTGTTTAATTACTTTCACTTCAACCAGAGAAAAGGCATCATTTCCACCAATTCTCTGCTTTATAATTGGAATGAATTCAGGGTTAATTTCGTAGCCAATAGAATTTCTATACAATTTTTTTGCGACCAAAGAGGTGGTACCACTACCCAAAAACGGGTCGAGAACCGTTTCGTTTGGAAACGAAAACATTTTTATGAGTCGGTATGGAAGTTCTTCAGGAAACATTGCCAAATGTTTGTCTTGTTTTGCACCAGAAAAATACCAATGTCCGTTAAAGTAGGTATTCCACTCTTCATTTGTCATTGCCGAATTATCTTTTTGAGCCAAAGTTGGTTTGGGAGCAGTACCAGGTTTCTTAAAAAGTAAAATGTATTCAAAATCTAACTTTACAATTCCATTTCTAGGGTGTGGAAAACTCCCCATAATACTAGCACCACCAGAAGTATTCATTGTGGTTGCTTTTTGCCAAATAATTGAACCCATGAAGTCGAATCCGATAATTTCACAAAATTTGATGATTTCTGTGTGAATGGGAATAATTTTATAACGACCGTAATAAATTGAACGTGCAAATTGATCTCCAATATTGATGCATAAACGACAACCATCGTGAAGAACTCTAAAACATTCTTTCCACGTAAGGTTCAAATGATTTATATATGTTTCGTAGTCGTCATTGAATCCGATCTGGTCGTCCGTTCCATAATCCTTAAGTTGCCAATACGGTGGCGAGGTAACAATTAAATGAACACTTTTATCTTTTAGTTCATTCATTTGTCGACTATCTCCATTTACAATAGTATGAGTCGAATTAGTTGTCATATATTTTTACTTTCAACAAAGATAATCAATTCCAATGATATGTCTTTTCTGCATCGTTCGCTTTTTCAAACTAAAGTAGGAGTAATTTGTTTAATTGCACCGATGCCGAATGCAGATTGAGTGATTGTACATCGTATCGTTTTTTGGATTACCTTTTAGCTTTACGGCCAATAGAAACACAAAATTTCACGGATATTCGATTAGATTATTTAATTACCCTTGTATAAGCTTAATAGTTCGTTAAACTTATATAATACATTGATTTTAAGAACATTGCATAATAGTGTGAATATTTGTAAATAACTGTATATGAGTTTCTTAGATTTTGTCGAATGTCGAACGTCGAAAATCTAACGATCTATTGTAAGCTTATAAAGATTATTACAAAAACACGCGAAACCCGATTTTCAGACCAAAAGAATTATCTGAATTATTCGAAGAGATTCCGTCTTTTTTTGTCGTATAGTTTAACATGTTGTATTGAATGCAGGATTCCAGAGCCACATTGTTGGCGAGGAAATAAGCATAGCCAATTCCTGGTGAAATTGAATAGCCTAAATCTGTTGATTTGTAATTTGCAAAGGTAATAGTGGGCGATTCTGATTTTTGGAGGCCATATAATATGCAAACATTAACGCTTGCAAAGATCCCATTGTTAAAATAGTATTTTGCGAACGGACCCACCAGGCTTTGCAGTCCGTTCACACGGGTATATCCCATTTGATACAAGTATTCGAGGTTCATTGTAACACCCAATGCCAAATTGTTATGAATGAAGTAACCGAATTCCGGCGTTGTCGATGCAGTTAGAAATTCGTAATTGCCATCATTGGAATAACTTCCTGAAAAATCGGCCCCGATGACTTTTTTGCCTTTGTTGTATGATTCGGAATTTTGTGCTGAAGCCAGCATTGATGAGCACAATAG
>QKHT01000133.1 GCA_003249935.1 Bacteroidota bacterium | reverse complement strand
CCAAGGGGTATCATTGCGACCCGAAATTGCCCCTCCCGTTTATAAACGTGGCTTCTCAAAAGGGTTTTGTGGCACTGTACCATATGGGTATTTATTCTGAACCGAAGCTGCTCGATTGGTTTGTTGAGGGCTATGTCGCCATTTATGGCCGTAAGCCGGATATGGGTAAGAGTTGCATACGATTTAAAAACCTCGACAAAATACCGTATGAACTTATCGGCGAATTGGCATCGAAAATTACCGTAGATGTCTGGATTGAAACCATGGACAAATACCATAAATAGGCCAATAGGAATATTGTTGAGTCTCATGCCATTGTATTGCAAAAAATGAAAGGAACATCGATTTTTTCTTTGTATACCTTTTATTTCTTTCGTCAATTGTTGTAACTTGCCGCATTAAATTGTAGCGGGTTGACCGGAACTCAAAGCTCCATGTTACAAACAGAGGCTGATAAACCGGTTCAACCCAAAACCAAAAGAATACAAATGAGCAATTTGGATAATCCTGAACTTGAATTGGCCCACGATTTTGTGCAATTCACTCATAAAAACATTTTTCTTACCGGTAAAGCAGGCACGGGTAAAACCACGTTTTTGCGCAAGTTAAAAGAGGCATCACCCAAACGAATGATTGTGGTGGCACCAACTGGTGTAGCGGCCATCAATGCGGGTGGAGTAACGCTTCATTCTTTTTTTCAACTGTCGTTCGGTCCTCAAATTCCGGGTTCAAACCTGAACATTAAAACCGGTGCCGAAGCTTCGCGTTTTCGGTTCAACCGCGATAAAATAAATATTATACGAACCCTCGACCTGTTGGTGATTGACGAAATAAGTATGGTGCGGGCCGATTTGCTCGATGCCGTAGATGAGGTTTTACGGCGGTATCGCGACCGTAACAAGCCTTTTGGTGGCGTTCAGTTGCTCATGATTGGCGACTTGCAGCAGCTTTCGCCGGTAGTAAAAGACGATGAATGGTCGCTATTAAAAGATCATTACGATAATGCGTACTTTTTCTCTTCATTAGCACTTCAAAAAACAGGTTTTGTAAGTATCGAACTCAAACATATTTACCGGCAGAGTGACCCGGTTTTTGTAGAGTTACTGAACAAAGTGCGCGATAACGCACTCGATGCTACGGCACTTGATCAATTGAACCAACGGTTTGTACCCGGGTTCAGCCCTAAAGATAATGAAGGTTATATTACACTAACCACGCATAATGCCCAAGCACAACGGATTAATGATTCGAAACTGGCAGCTATAAAATTTACATCGTATACTTTTGAGGCCGAGATTGAGGGCGAATTTGCAGAATTTTCGTACCCTGCCGAAAAGAATTTAAGATTGAAAATGGATGCACAGGTGATGTTTCTGAAGAACGATACCTCGCGCGAAAAACTCTTTTTTAATGGTAAAATCGGTCGTGTAGTCGAAATAGATGACGAAACGATAAAGGTACGCTGTCCGGGCGACGACACCGATATTGTGGTGGAACGCGCCGTTTGGGAAAATATTAAGTATACGCTCGATGAAAAAACAGGCGAAATTGCCGAAACTATTGCCGGTAAATTCATACAATATCCGCTCAAAACGGCCTGGGCCATTACCATTCACAAAAGTCAGGGACTGACATTCGAAAAGGCCGTGATTGATGCCAATGCCGCATTTGCTCATGGGCAGGTGTATGTAGCACTGAGTCGCTGCAAAACACTCGAAGGCATGGTGTTGAGTTCGAAACTCGAAAGTGCAGCAGTAAAAAGCGATGTGGTGGTGAAAGGCTTTGTCGATGAAGTATCGCAACATCAGCCCGATGCCGGTGTGCTTACCAATGCCCGGTTGGAATACGAACGGATGTTGGTGGTTGAACTCTTTTCGTTTGCAGACATTAAACGCCGGATGATGCAATTGCTTAAACTATCGGTAGAACATGGTTCGGTGATTAACGGCAATCTTCAGGCCACAATGGCCGACGTTTACAAGGTTTTTAACGATGAAGTAGATACGGTTTCTGCTAAATTTCTGGTACAAGTTGCCCATATTGCGGCCGATGGTTCGGGTATAACGCAAAATGCAGTTTTACAGGAACGCATCACCAAAGCTTCGGTTTATTTTTACGATCTGATACGGAATAAGGTGGTTCAGCCCTTAGAAAATGTGGTGTTTTCGACTGATAACAAATCAATTCGAAAATCGGTGAATGAAGCCAGTGATACACTCCTCGAGCTTTTAAGCATCAAAACAGAAACACTCAAGGTGTCGCAAAAAGGGTTCGAAGTGGCCGCATATTTAAAATCGAAAGCCATGGCATTGCTCAATAAAACCGGAAAAATGCCCCGGCCAACCGACGACCAACGCAAACTTTCGGATGTGACCCAACACCCCGATTTGTATTTGAGGCTTAATAACTGGCGCAAGGAAAAGGCCGAAGAGGGTGGGGTAGAACCCTATATGATTCTGGCACAACGTTCGCTGCTTGAGCTCACCGAGTACCTGCCAAGCACCAAAAAGCAAATTGAAATGATACACGG
>QKHT01000213.1 GCA_003249935.1 Bacteroidota bacterium | reverse complement strand
GAATTCCGGCGTTGTCGATGCAGTTAGAAATTCGTAATTGCCATCATTGGAATAACTTCCTGAAAAATCGGCCCCGATGACTTTTTTGCCTTTGTTGTATGATTCGGAATTTTGTGCTGAAGCCAGCATTGATGAGCACAATAGTGCAATAAAAATTAGTAGTTTCATTTTTCTGATTTAATTTAAAGTGTTACAAACTGATCGCAAAAATATAATTAATGTTTATTTTTCGAAATAGCGATAGGAAAAATATGAATGATTTGCACATTTACGCACCAATTTGTATTGGTTCAACATAAAGTAAATGCTATTTTTGTATAACACTAAAGAAAACTAAGAATTATGGTAACTAAAATATCTGATTATCTGAAATATACCTGCAAACTTCAAATTTTAAAACGGTTGGTGCTTTCAGTAATTCTTTTTGCGTCCTTTGGATTTGGCTTATTGGCCCAATCCGGCGATGCACTGGATATAGTGAAAAAAGCGGACGATAAAAGTCGCGGCATCACCAGCGAGGGTGCTATGACAATGACCATTGTACGACCCACTTACACACGCAGCGTGTCGATGAAGGTCTGGAGTAAGGGTACAGAATTTAGTCTGATTTTAGTCACTGCACCGGCTAAGGAAAAGGGGCAGGTGTTTCTTAAGCGGGGCAACGAAATGTGGAATTGGCTGCCATCCATAGAACGGATGGTGAAAATTCCACCGTCGATGATGATGCAGTCGTGGATGGGGTCGGACTTTACCAACGACGATCTGGCCAAGCAATCGTCGATTGTGGTGGACTATACCCACAAATTAATAGGCACCGAAACCATTCGCAACAAACCGTGCTACAAAATTGAACTCACCGCCAAACCCGATGCGCCGGTGGTTTGGGGCAAAATAATATCGTGGATAACCAAAGACGGCCTCGATGTTTGGGAAAGCAATTATTACGACGAAGATGGCGAGTTGATAAATTCGGAGTCTGCCTACGATATAAAGCAAATGGGCGATCGGTCGATTCCAACCCGCTTCGAGATTGTTCCTGCCGGTAAAAACGGTCAAAAAACGGTGCTTGTGTTCGATGCAATGATCTTTAACAAATCCATCGGCGACGAATTTTTCTCCATACAAAACATGAAACGTATTAGATAAGTGGCTATGAATATGAGGTTTGTGCAAAATGTAAAATTCGCGTGGCGCAACTTGTGGCGCAACAAACGGCGAACGCTCATTACTGTTGCCTCTATCTTTTTCGGGGTTATTTTCTCCACCCTCATGAGTTCCATGCAAGAGGGTTCATACCAAATGTATATCCACACCATTGTCAATTCGTATTCGGGTTATATGCAGGTTCAGCACCCCGATTATTGGGCCGACAAAACGGTGAATAACACCATCGAATACAACGATACACTACGCATATTAACAGCAAAGGTATCTGATATAACGGGTGTTACACCGCGTTTTGAATCGTTTGGACTGGCTTCGGGCAACGAAATTACACAAGGCGTGGTGGTGCTTGGTATTGAACCGAAAACGGAAGATGCCATTACACAACTTTCGTCTAAAATGGTTGCCGGTCAGTTGCTTCGACCAAACGACAATGGCGTAGTCATTGGCCAAAGGCTGTCGGGTTTAATGAACCTATCGGTTGGCGATACTTTGGTTATTATTTCGCAAGGCTATCATGGTGTGAGTGCTGCAGGAAAGTACGCCGTTAAGGGTATTCTCAAGCATCCGTCGCCCGACCTCGATCGCAGTGTGGTATATATGACCTTACACGTTGCACAACAGCTTTATAGTGCCGAAAACCGCATCACATCGTTAGTGGTTATGGTAGCCAATAATGCCATGGTTGAACCCGTGGCGAAGCATATTGAGCATATAGCCGGCAGGGGCTGTGTGGTGCTGACATGGCAAAAAATGAATGCCATTTTACTTAAACAAATAGAGAGCGATCGGGCACAAGGCTATATTATGAAGGGCATCCTGTTTATGGTTGTCGGTTTTGGTATTTTTGGCACTATTATGATGATGATTGCCGAACGTAAACGCGAATTTGGAGTGCTGATGGCCATTGGCATGCAAAAATCAAAGTTGAGTATTGTGTTGGTTTACGAAACGGTGCTGATAGGTATTTTGGGTGTAATGGTTGGATTTGTAGGGAGTATTCCGGTGGTGGCCTATTTTGCATCACATCCCATACAGCTTACCGGTCAGGCTGCCGATATGATCACTCAAATGGGGTTCGAACCAGTCATGCCATTTTCTACCGATGCATCTGTTTTTGTGTCGCAGGCTGCGGTGGTACTCATCTTTTGTGTTTGTATTTCGGTTTATCCGGTTTATCGGATTTCAAGGTTGAAATTAATGGATGCTTTGCATAAATAAATTGCTGTAACATGAAGACAATTATCACGTTAGCCTGGCGAAATATTTGGCGGAACAAGTTTCGCAGCAGTGTAATTATTGCGGCGCTAACACTTGGTTTGCTGGCAGGGGTAAGCTCGGTGGCGTTTATGAATGGTATGATTGAGC
>QKHT01000059.1 GCA_003249935.1 Bacteroidota bacterium | reverse complement strand
TGCGCTGGCGCGTTTGGAGCAACCGGGAACACGGGTCGTAAGCGTACTTCTCTACAAAACCACCGCTCTCGTTGGCCAATGCCCACACACTGCTCCCGAAGGGATTAATTCGACCAACGGCCTTTGCTGCGCAGGCTTGCAAAAGCCGGGTCTCATTAACGAAATGATCTTTTACCACGTAGCCAATTTCTGATGACTGTGTACTGCCGACTGATGACTTTTTATACACTGCTGCTAAGTCTTTACCCCCAAATATATAGAATAAATCTTTACGGGTGCCATTGGGATACACAAATTGTTCGTGATTGCTCCCATAGGGATTAATTCGACCAACGGCCTTTGCTGCGCGGGCTTGCAAAAACCGGGTCTCATTAACGAAATGATACTTGGTATACAGTAGTGTACCATTCTCGTAATACCGTGTGCGCCATTTGCTGGTGTCGGGGCAGTAGTCGAATTTAATTTCGGAAACGGTGGCAAAACCCAACGTGCCATTACCTTCTACCTTAAAGTTTTCGACACGGTTGCGGCTGTTGTAGGTTATGGTTTGCTTGGGGCGCAACTGCTCGTTGGCGGTGGTGAGCACATCGGGGTTGGCCCACGAGTTACCGGCTATGCCGGTGTTATTTTCGATGGTGGTTCCGGCAAGGATAAATGGAAATTGTCCACAAATGCGGTTCAAAACAAAAAAGGCCATCCTGAACGGACAGCCTTTGGTGCGGAGGGAGGGGGATTCGAACCCCCGGTACAGTTACCCGTACGTCAGTTTAGCAAACTGGTGGTTTCAGCCACTCACCCATCCCTCCTTACAATACAAAGACCGGAAAAACCGGCCTCAATTGTGGCACAAAATTATAAATTGATTTCTTAAAAGCAAAGTAATAATGCTATTTTTTTAAATTTCTTGTTTTTTTCGCGTACTCTCGTCGATAAGTATGGCTTCGTCTTCGGGAACCGGGTTACCTTCGTCGTCTTCAAAAAGGATAAAATGACGATAATACGAAACGATTAACGTAGTGAAAGGCAGCGCGATAATCATACCCACCACGCCGAGCAGTGCACCCCAAATCGACAACGACAGCAAGATTATTGCCGGATTCATCCCCATACGTTTACCCATAATGCGAGGCACTAAAAAAGCATCCTCAAACACCTGAATACCACCAAGGACTAATACCACACCCATGAAAACCACACCAAAATTCTGCCCCGTTTCCATCGACTTTAACAATGCCATGAGCGTACTTGGTATTAATATCAGTGTTTTCATATAGGGTACAAGACTTAGAAACCCAATTAAAATACCAAGAATTAAAGCCAGAGGGAGTTTAATAATACTTAATCCAATGGCACTAAGTACACCAACCGTAAGGGCAATAATGGCCTGTCCACGAAAATACTTATTCATACCATCTTCCAGCTCTTGCGCCACATTAAACACAAACTGACGGTAGCGATCGGGAAAAATTTTAATCCAACCATCCGATATTTTTTCGTAATCGAGCAAAATAAAAAAGATATACAGTATGGTAATAAAAACGACAAACACGGTAAAAAGAATATTTAATGACCCCTCAAATACCGACCAAACCCTTGGCAACAACTTTTCGAGCAGTTTACTAATGTTATCGGCATTTAAAAATGATTGAACCTCTGGTAAGGTGGCAATATTTCTCAGGTTTTCCTGCCATTTTTCGGGAATCAGTTTTGTACTTTCGTGGCTCGAAGCATAGTTTTCAATTAATACATTCATCCGCGTTACCTCTTGTTTAACCGGCTGAGTAACCAGAATTACAAAAACAGTAATGACCACAATAACCATTGTCATTGCCAAAAACACCGACAATCCGCGATATTTAATTTTGAGTTTATACTGAAAAAAATTGACCAATGGATGAATAAGGTAAGCCAAAAGCCATGCTAAAAAAAAGGGCACAAGCACATCGCTCAGCTTTTTTAACAGAAAAAAGAGTCCGATTATAACCAATACCGTAATAATAATACGAATTACACGGTCGAACGTAAACGGTTTGTCGAATGTTGGATGCATTAGCTTTTATTTTTTTGAGTTGCATTAATATAACAAAGCCGGCACAAGGGTTCATATTTTTCAGTTTCGCCTATCAAAATCTGTTTACTGTTTTCAACCGTTCTGTGCGAAAATTGCGCCACCCGACCGCATTGCATACAAATGGCATGAACCTTGGTTACCGAATCGGCCACGGCACAAAGGCTTGGAATAGGACCAAAAGGCCGCCCAAGAAAATCCATATCAAGTCCGGCCACAATAACCCTTATGCCACGATTTGCCAAAGTTACACAAACTTCGGCCAAACTACCATCCAAAAACTGCGCTTCGTCAATCCCCACCACATCCACATTATCCGAAAGCAACAATATACTTCCCGAACTGCTTACAACCGTGGATGGAACAGATCTGGCATCGTGCGAAACGACCTCGGTATCGGAGTACCTTGTATCCACGGCCGGCTTAAATATGACCGCTTTTTGCCTTGCAATGCCCGCACGCCTTATACGTCTTATGAGCTCCTCGGTTTTTCCCGAAAACATCGAACCACAAATTACCTCAATGCTGCCCTGTGTAAAACTTAAATTGTGAAAACTATCTGTCGAAATATCCATCTCTGTTTTAATTTTCATTTGATGTGATAAAATTATTACAAATATCAACAAATCGGATTGAGGCAATCAAATAATATTTACAAAAGCATATATAAACAGTCGATCGTTAGATTTTTGAGGTTCGGTATTCGACAAACCTTTGCAGGTTTATATACGGTTATTTATAAAAACGCGCCCTTATGTATAATGTACTTATAATTGATATATTACAAAAAAATTCCAAGAACTATTGATGAAGAAAGCGATCCGATTTTTTTGGGTTGAACCGGGATATTGGCATGCAACACTACCGGGATGGGATACCGGTTTAATCAATAGCAAACAAATTGGATTAAATTGCCTATTTTAAGTACCATGAACGAAAAAGTTAAATACCCGGTTCAACCAAAAAGGCAGGATTAAAAGCGTTGCAGGAAATCGCTCAGGTTAGTTTCGCGATCGATACCCATTTTTTTTCTGAGCCTGTATCTGTTCATTTCAACACTACGAATTGACATGTTCATGAGTTGAGAAATATCTTTCGAAGACAAACCCATTTTAAGATAAGCACAAAGTTTTTTGTCACTCTGGCTCAAGTCGGGATACGCTGAAGCTAACCGTTTCAGGTAGTTTTCGTAAACCAAATCGAAATTTTCTTCGAACCTTTTCCACGAATCGTCGTTCACGATATTTTCCTTAATCACCTTTTCCATTTTACTTAATCGGCTAAGCAGGCTGCCTGTATCGCGTTTTTGCCTCAAATCCTCTTCTACGCTCGACACCTGAGCCAGCAAATCCTGCAACAATTCGTTTTTTCGCAGAAGGTTCATGGCCGAGCTGGCCAATTCCTGCGATTTATGCCGGAGTTCGTATTGCAGTTGTTGATTTTTCAACTCTTTTATTTCTCTTTTTTTAGCTTGTGCATCGGCTTCAAATTTCTCTTTTTGCGCCACAATTTCTTTTTCCTTTCGCGACTCCATTTCCAAAGCACCAATTTTCGATCGTTTATTGATGAGAAAAATTAAACCTGTTACCCCTAAAATAAAGAGCAGTGTATAACCAAACAAGGCGGGTTTACTCTCGTACCAAGCCGGTAGAATTTCGAAAGTATATGCATAATAGGCATCCCGGGGTTCGAGCATATTTGTGGCTCTTATTTTAAATGTATATCTACCCTTTGGGAGTTTTGTGTACTCTTTTTTGTTACCGGCATCGAAACCCGACCACGATTTGTCGTAGTTTTCGAGCATGTAGCTATAATAGACCATGCCTTCGCTACGATACTCGGGTGCCACATATTCGAACCGCAAAGAGTTTGCCTGATGGGGAAATGTTGGCGTTAATTTCTTATTATCGAATAACTTAAATGCATTGATTGTCATTATCTTATCATTGTTTACAACAATATTTTGAAGAAAAACCTTAAAACTTCTCTTTGGTGGTATGCCATCATTGGTGTTAATCCAACAAAATCCGTCATCGGTACTAAGCAAAAGATTGGATTGGTTTAAATAGTTAAAATGTTCGAAACCCGGCAGCATTTTTCGCTGCAACAACCTGTAATTCACAGAATCCAACTGATAGGAATTATCGGACATTTTTTTGGCAAAACCCAAAAAACTTCCCGAAGCGAACCAAATATCGCCTGACGGGCTTTCGTGCAAGCGCATACAATAGGGCAAACCGGCAAATAGATGATTCAACTGCTCGAATGGTTCCATCATTTGTTTGCTGCTGTTGAAAAGGAAAAATCCTTTTTCCGACGAAAAAACCAATCGGTTATTAATTCTGAATACCGTGTTATTCTGATTATTGGGAAATCCTTTTTTGTCGTCATACACATCGACGCTAACAATTCGCTCCATTTGCGCATCAAAGAAAAGCCGGTACATCCCTTTTAGCCAATGACTGAACCAAACAGAACCATCACTTTCTTCTTCAAACATTGGACTTGATTCGTTAAAACCACCTTTAACAAAGTGTGACAACGCCCATTTTGAACCCGCCTTTTTGAGCACAAACAAACCCTGATACGAACAACCCAGAATAATTCCCGGATGAGAAATCAGATTTTTCAATGTCCAGGCTCCGGATAAACCATCGATTTGCTCTGTTCGATCGGCATTTACCATAAACACCCCCCTGTCGGAACAACAAAACAGCGTGTTATCTATTTCGGTTAAAGACCAGATTTGGCCTTCCATACCTTTTATTAAGCGAAGCTGAAGTGATGCCGGCCCTGAAGACAATGGATATGAAGTATAATAAAGCCCCTGATTGGTTCCAAAATAGGCCACATTATTTTTTACAAACGAAGTATAACCGGAGCCATATGGGCTATTGGCACCTAAAACGCTCATTATTTTGCCATTAAGCATTACATAAGCAATACCCTTATCCAAGCCAAGCCAAATATTCTGAAGGTTGTCGAAAGCGACACTTAGCACGGTATTATTTTGAAGTCCCGAATTAGTATTCAGGTAATACACACTGCCATCGTTTAGGTTTTGAACCGCAACGCCCCGTTGTACCGTACCGTAAACCAATTGATTGCCATTGGTGGCGGCACAAAACACCTGATTCGACCTCAAAAAATCATCGATACCCGTATTAAATGGCATCACCGAAACGCCATCGTAACAATACACGCCATTCAAACTACTTACAAAAAGCACTTTGTTTTTATTGTACGGGAGAATTGCCACTATTGTTTTATTTAAAAGAAGTTCTGAACCCGCGATATGAACCTCCATGCCTCCGTTAAGTATAAAGGCTCCTTTTTGAGCACTTGCAACAAATAAAGTATTGTAAATGAAGGCCGAGGCATCAATTCTAAAATCGAAATGATGATCTCTGATGATTTTGCCATCATATTCGAATATCGTTTTATCAGATTGAAAGTATATCGATTTATTGCCTTGAATAATTTTAAAAAGATCGTTCGAACCAATTTTGGAATTTTCGACAGCTCCCGAAAGCGATTCATAGGCATAATTTCCATTTGATTCTTTTTTAAAAAAGCCAAATTCGTTGAAACTGGTGGCATAAAATCGACCATCGTGTGCAAAGCATACCGATCGAACGCTTGTTTGGTTCTTCATTGGAAAAGTTCGCCAAGTGTTTCCATCAAAAGCCAACAGACCACTATTATTTGCAAAATACATGGTATTGCATGAATCCTGAGTGATGGCCCAGTTTTGAGTTCCAGCCTTATAATTGTCGCGATAGAAGTTGCGAACAAATGGAAAAATGGCATTTACTGAAATGTGAAAAAAAATAAATGTAAAGAAGAACAAGAGTTTCATATGTTTGCTTTTACTTTTTCTGCCTTTAAGTTCAAGTTTACATATTTATTTTCATTTGAAATACAACACAAAACATGTTTTACAACATGCAGCTTATTTATATGGCTAATAATAAGCTTATTGTGAATATAGACCCTGAAATAATGCGAAATATTACAAGAGCATCTGTGTATTTTTGAGAAGTAAAAAGAAGCTATTTTTCTTACAAAACGGCATATATTTGGTTCGGTGGATTTTTAATCGAAAACGGCAAACTAAAGACTTATTTGTATGGATTAGTTTTATTTGAGGTTTGAGCGTACGGAGAGAGGTCTCAAAATATCGGAATCCACTTTTTTATCAATCAACAAAAAAAGTTGTGACCATACAAAAATTAGCAAACTAAAGGAAAACAAAAAAAGCAATGAAAATAATTTTAGTCCTCATATTTATGCTGGCAACCAATGCGACTTACGCTCAATTGAAGATGGATGTTTACGAAACATCGTCGAATGGTAAAAGGATTGAAAAACTCACAAGGTTTCCAGCGGCAGAAAATTCCATTGTGATTGAACTCTATCCCGAACAAGAATTTCAAACTATTATTGGATTTGGAGGTTCATTTACCGAATCATCGGCTTACTTACTCGATAAATTGAGTAAAAAAAACAGAGACATTATATTAGAGGCTTATTTTGGCGAAAATGGTGCACAATACTCGTTAACCCGTACACATATCAATTCGTGCGACTTTTCGCTAAACCATTATGCTTACGCTCCTGTACCCGATGATATTGAATTAAAGCATTTTTCGATAAACCACGATAAAGATGTTCTAATTCCCATGATTAAGGATGCGATGAAAATCTCTGAAAACGGGTTCAAACTTATCGCATCGCCATGGACCGCCCCGCCATGGATGAAAGACAATAACGACTGGCGCGGCGGCAAATTAATGCCAAAGTATTACAATACCTGGGCTTTGTATTTTGCAAAATATATTGATGCATATAAAGCCGAAGGTATTGATGTATGGGGCATTACCGTTGAAAACGAACCCTTGGGATGTGGTGGCAATTGGGAAAGCATGCACTACACACCGGAAGAGATGACCGATTTTGCAAAAAATTACTTAGGCAAAAAGCTTAAATCGGAAGGTCGCAATGTAAAAATATTGGGCTACGACCAAAACAGAGGCGAAGAATTGGGAAAATGGGTAGATGTGATGTTTAAAAACAAAGCTTCTTCCAAATTTTTTGATGGAACCGCCATACATTGGTACGGCAGCACCTTCGATTGGTTTCCCGAGTCGTTGCAGTATGCCCACCAAAAGGCACCGCACAAATACTTAATTCAATCGGAAGCCTGTATTGACGCCGAAGTGCCAAGATGGAAAGATGACCAATGGTATTGGCAGCCGGAAGCTACCGACTGGGGTTGGGATTGGGCCCCCGAAAAAGATAAGTACTTACATCCCAAATATGCCCCGGTATATCGTTACGCCAACGACATAATTGGCTGTATGAATAATTGGGTAAATGGCTGGATTGACTGGAACATGGTACTTAACAAACAAGGCGGCCCCAATTGGTTCAAAAACTGGTGCATTGCTCCCGTAATAGTAGACGAAGAAGCCGATGAGGTTTATTTTACGCCACTGTATTATGTCATGTCACACTTCAGTAAATTCATCAGGCCGGGTGCTGTACGAATCGGGTTCATAAACCCCGACGAAAAACTCCGGGTTACTGCGGCTCAGAACCCTGATGGAAGCATTGTTTTGGTTGCATTGAACCAGGAAACAGTTTCGAAACCGATCACTATAAAACTTGGCGACAAATCAGCGACATTGGTGATTGGCGGTGAAGCACTACAAACGGTATTAATTGATCCATCAGAAAAAAAATAAGCTCATTATACTATCTAAAACAAAAAAACATGGTTCCACACAAAACAGCAAGAGAAGACATCGTTCCAATTGGTCAAAAAATTGCATTCGGATCGGGCCACTTAGTCAACAATTTACTCCCGGGCGCATTGGGTGTATTTTCATTTTTTTTACTTACAGCATTTGGCATGGACCCATTTCTTGCCGGATTATTGGGCGGGTTACCAAGGTTTTACGATGCCATAACCGATCCTATAATGGGGTATATATCAGACAATACCACATCGAGATTCGGCCGTAGACGACCATACATATTTGCCGGAGCCATTTTAAGCGGCGTTTTGTTTGCGGTATTGTGGCAGCTAAATCCCGAAAGCACACAGATGTACAACTTTTGGTATTTTCTTATACTGTCGTTGGTTTACTTAACCGCAAACACTATTTTCTCTACACCTCTTATTGGATTGGGATACGAAATGACCTCGGACTACAGAGAGCGGACGCGGCTAATGGCCTTTTCGCAAACCATCGGGCAGGTTGCCTGGATGATTGTACCATGGTTTTGGGTTATTATAGCCAACCCAAACCTATTTGCAACTCAGGCTGTTGGCGTACATCGGCTGGCGATAATAGTAGGTGCAATTTGTATTGTTTTGGGCATAATGCCGGCACTTTTTTGCAAAGAGATAGATCAGGCCAACCTGACCAACAGAGCAGAAATTTCGTTTAAAACATTACTCAATAATTTGAAAGATCTGTTTAAAAATATTGCTCAAATATCAAAAAACAAACAATTTGTAAAACTGTGTGGTGCAACGTTTCTGGTATTCAATGGCTTTCAGATGGTGGCATCGTTTAGTTATTTTATCATTGTTTTCTATATGTTTAATGGCCAATACGATGCCGCAGGAACCTGGCCGGCATGGTTCTCCACCGTAAGTGCTATTGCAACTGCTGTATTAATTATTCCGGTAATTACATGGATGTCAAATAGTTTAGGAAAAAGAAAGGCCTTTATTATTTCTACGGCCATATCGATGGTGGGCTATGTCTTAAAATGGTGGGGGTTCAACCCCGAAAACCCATGGATGATTTTTATGCCAATACCGCTCATGGTATTTGGAATTGGCGGTTTGTTTACTTTAATGATGAGCATGACCGCAGATGTTTGCGATTTGGATGAACTTAACAACGGAATGCCCCGAAAAGAGGCAACGTTTGGCGCTATTTACTGGTGGATGGTAAAACTCGGACAAGGCATTGCACTTGTACTTGGTGGGTTGGTGCTGAAACTCGTAGGTTTTGATCAGAATTCAGCCGTGCAAACCGCCGACACGATTACAAATTTGCGACTTGCCGATATTATTATTCCAACTGTTACCGCACTACTGGCCATTATGGTTATGTGGAAATATGACATAACCGAAAAAAGGTCGAACGAAATACGAGAAGAATTAGTAAAACGCAGAGGAAAATTGTAACAACTAAAAGTAGCAAATATGTCAGCAAGAGCAGGAAAAGCAATGTCGTTGGCCGGAGTCTCGGGAATGGATTTCGGGAATAAAAGCAACGGCGAATTTCAGGATTTGTTTAAAAAACACCTGAATGATGGGATGCATGGACTCTGTTTTAGTGCATACGAAGAAGGCCAAAAGCCCGGCGATGCACTCACAGAAGCACAAATTAGAAGGAGAATGAAGATCATACAGCCTTATACAAAGTGGGTTCGTTCATTTTCGTGCACCGAAGGGAATGAGTTGATACCAACGATTGCTAAAGAATTTGGACTAAAAACATTGGTTGGAGCCTGGTTGGGTAAGGACCTCGACAAAAATGAAGCAGAAATAAAAGGCCTTCTTAAACTTGCCGAAGATGGA
>QKHT01000237.1 GCA_003249935.1 Bacteroidota bacterium | reverse complement strand
TTCGAAGACGAGCAACAAGGTTGGAACGACATGACTATTATTTGCAATGGGGAACATATAAAGACTATCGTAAATAATATGGTGGTTTCGGATTATGATGGTAGCGGGGTTTTAAACGATAAAGCCCATGTAACACGTAAGGTTGGAATGAAAGGTCACATTGCTCTGCAACTGCACATGAATGGAGATAACTTTTTACGTTTTAAAGATATCGAAGTACGCGAGATTAAATAAGATTGCAATGAAAAAGTTAAGTATATCAATTGTAATATTTCTTCTGGCAATCAGTCAGTTAAGTTTGAATGCACAAAAACAGGTCACCATTTCTATGCCACAGGGGCAACCGAGTCCGGTTCATTATGGAATAGGAAAACTGAAACAGGTATTAGTGGGCCGGGGGTATAATGTAGTGGAAAGTCAAACCGTTGCAAAAAGCATTACAGGTACGGTTATTGCAGCGGGGTTGCCCCAAAACAACCCGCTTATTGAGCCCCATTCGTCCGAAATTCAAAAAGCAACCGAAGCAGTACTTATTAAAAAAACAGGAGAAAATTTGTTGGTAGCTACCGGTTCCGACGCAACCGGAGCAATGTATGCCTTGCTCGAATTGGCATCGCAAATAGAAGCATTGCCAAAAGATGCCGACATCAATACTTCGATACAAGAAGTAAGCGAAAAGCCTTTTTGCACCGAGCGTTCGCTCTCTACCTACGTAAGGTCCGAACATGTGCGTACGGGCTATTTTCACGATCCCAAATATTGGGATGCCTTGTTTGAGCAATTGGCCGCAAGTCGCATCAATTCGTACAATCTCATTTTTAAATTCCGCGCGCCCATTTACACCTTGTTTTTTGAGATCGATGGGCAACCTTCGAACACTACCGGCGGTATAGTGGTTTCGGCCGAAGAGCAACAACGAAACCTGGCCGCACTCAATAGTATTGTAAAAAATGCACATGACCATGGCATAAAAATTACGCTTGGCATTTGGGATCACGTGAGCAATCCCGACGATGCCGACCGCCTTGCCGGTTATACCGAAAAGGCCATCGCCAAAATTATCAACTTAGTACCATTCGATGCCTTTCAGTTCCGCATGCATTGGGAGTCGGGATTGCCGCGTGAAATGGACGTACTTTCCAAATTCTGGGCAAGTGTGTACGACGGCATCAACAAATCGGGACGGAAACTGCGTATATACCCGCGTGCCAAAGGTCTGCCCGACACCATCATCAGTATTGGTGTGGCAAAAGGAATGGACTTTGCCATCGAAACCAAATTCAGTGCCGAGCAAATGGGCATGCCTTTTCATCCGGCTCATATTCAAAAACCCAATCAAACCGACCGTCGACACAGCTATGCCGACCTACTTTCGTACCCCAAAAACTACGACATGCTTTACCGGGTATGGAACGGAGGTTCGCAAAAACTAACCGTTTGGGGCGATACCGATTGGGCACGCCGCTTTGCTTTAAGCACCAAACTGTACAACAATTCCGGCATCTTTGAATTTATGGAAATTGAAGGAGCCGAAGCAATGGGCGATGGTTCACAAAGAGCATTAACCGAAAATTTTAACTATGCCGATTTCGAGTTTCAACGTTACTGGTCTCAAAACCTTATGATTGGACGATTAGGTTATAATCCCGATACCAAAGACGAAGTGTTTCTTCGCGAATTCGAAAAACGTTTTGGCAAAGCAGCTGCACCGTATGTAATGGAAGCCCTGGCGCAAAGCAGCCGCATTATTCCACGTATTATAAGCAGTGCCATGCCCGATTTTCAGGAAGCACGCGGTGTACCCGAATGGGGAAGCGGAAGCGGAATGAACGGAAAAGCCACACTCGAAGCTTATTCTAAAATACTTCCACTCGATATTCAAACATTTGTAAGCTTCGGCGAAGCGGCCGAAATGCGCATTAAAGGCGAGTTTTCGGCGCGGGTTCATCCATTGCAAAATGCCGATTGGTATGTAAAAACAGCCAACGAAATTGACCGCAACATTGCGCTTGCCGAACAAAACATCGGTTCGAACCGAAACAAGGAATACGTTGCCACACTAAAAGATATGCAGATTATGGCGGATATGGCTCGTTTTCATGCTGAGCGAATCAAGGCTGCCATTGCTTACCAAATGTATCTGCAACTCGACAAAAGCGGCGCAGCACTCGATACGGCAATATATTACGATGGACGGGCACTGCAACAATATCGCAATGTGGTTGCCACAGTGGGCAACGTGTATCGAACCGACCTCAACTTTAGCGTAAGCGATGCCGGACATTGGACAGGCGAATTGGCACTTCTCGAAAAAGCGTTTGAACAACTCAAAAACTCTGAGGTAAAAAACAAAACAGTAGCTCCTGCCATTGATTTTCGGAATACTACCGACCGCGAAGCTCCTAAAGTGGTTCATACCGCAATAAAATTTGTTGAACCCGGAAAAAAATTGACCATAACTGCCAACATTACAGACCTTTCGGGAGTTAAAATGGCGCGTGTACTCTATCGGGGTGTAACTCAGTTTCAGGATTACAAAATTGCTGAAATGAAAGCCAACGGAAACAACTTTACGGCAGAAATTTCGGCCGAAAATATCGACTTCGTAACTGAATACAGCAAAGAAACCGGTGCACTTTGGGATTTTATGTATTTAATTGAAGTGATCGACAACAAAGGGAACGGACGGATTTATCCCGATTTTGAAACCACCGACCCCTATATTGTTGTAAGTGTGCCTCATAAAACCATGAAAGAAACCGGTGACAAAAAGGCACAATCGCGCATTGCCGATGTAACTTATACCACAAACAACGACTTAGGCGCATTTCGTATACTCAGCCCCACCAATGGCGATGTGTTCGATTCGGGTAAGGACATTGTGATTAAAGTACATACCCCTCAATCGGACCCCAACGAAAAGGTAGAGATCTACATTGCAGGTAAAAAAGTCGAAGCTGAACAGGTTCGTAAAAACGAATTTGTAATTAAATTCCTTCCCAACGGGGTACACCGTATTAATACGCATATTACCGCCAAAGGCTTGGTAACATGGTCGAACACAGTCGAAATTGTGATTGGAACAAGTAGATAATTTTAGAAGAACAACAATGAAATCATTCGTATTAATCGTATTTTCACTAACACTTAGCACATTGGCTTTTTCGCAAATGACTGTGTATAAAGAAGTTCCAAAAGAACTATCGCAAGGCCATGTAAAACAAATTACCACTTTTGGCGAACGTTGCGACTGGTCGCACGATGGCAAGCACCTGATTTTTATCGAAAAATCGTTTGGCGATGTGTATGAGGTTGAAGTGGCGACCGGGAAATTACGTCCTTTAACACATCATTTTTTTCATTCGGGATTTTTGCGTGCTTTATATTTGGCAAATGGCGACTATTTGTTGGTTGGAGCCCGCAAGTTCGACCCGCAGAACGCATGGGAAAGCCGCAGTCCAAAAAATGCTGAATTATGGGTTCTTAAAAAAGATTTGCAATCGCCACCAACGCCACTTGGCGCATTTTGCAAAGAAGGGCCAACCTGTTCGCGCAAACAGATGAAAATAGCATGGACCATCGACGATATTTTTATGGCCGATGTGGTATACGAAAACGGCATTCCAAAACTCTCGAAAATCGACACTTTGGTTCGCTCGGTCGATTTGCCCGCCGAGGTACACAACTGGCATTTAGAGACTCAGAACTTCCGTCCACCTTACGACAATGAGCTGATATTCAATGCACACTATCCGAAAATTGAGTACGAAGCGGAGGTTATGGGCATCGACCTGAAAACCCGTAAAATAGTGAACTACTCGCACCGTGCCGACCGTTACGACGAACCCGAAGGCATATTCCCTGATGGGAAAAACACATTGGTCGAGAGTACACGTCATTTCCCGAAACGTGAAACCGGACATACCACTTGGGATTATATCGACCTGTATAAACTGGCACTCGATGGTTCGGGCACAATGGAACGGCTTACTTTCTTTAACGATGAGCAAAAATTCAGAGCAACAAACCCTGTTGTTAGCGACGATGGAAAATACATGGCCTTTCAATACTGTTTAGTTGGAGAAACCACTGGCATAGGCCATGGTATATTGATTTGGGACTTTAAAAAAGCCGAAAAAGCCAAAGCGAAATTAATAAAACAAGGTAAAAAAATAAATTATTCGAATAATTATGAACAAGTTAAGTAACTTATTTTCAATTGCATTTGTAAGCATTGCATTTTTGCAATTATCTGCACAAAATCCACTTTTTTGGGCGGCCGATCCGTCGGGAATTGTAGCACATGATGGAAGATTATTTGTATTTCCAACCAACGATCTTAAAAATTGGAACGATCAAAAAACATGGAACTGTTGGTCCACCACCGATTTGAAAACCTGGACAGACCATGGTGTTATTTTCGATGCAAAAATGTCGGGATGGGGTGTAAATAATGCCTGGGCACCCGATATTACCTATAAAAACGGGAAATACTATTTCTACTATTATTTTCAAAATGGCGGAAATGGGAAAGGAGGCGTTGGTGTTGCAACCAGTTTAAATCCCGAAGGGCCTTATACCGAGTCGACCGGTAAACGGTTAGTTGCAATGCACGATCCTGCAATTTTTAACGACGACGATGGCCAATCGTATCTTTATTCGCAAAACAAAGCATATCTGTTGAATGACGATATGATTTCACTCAAAAGCGACAAACCAATAACACTCGAAATTGGCGAAGTACCTGATAAATACGAAGCAACTTATGTATTTAAACGCGATAGCATTTACTATTTCACCTATGCCAAAAAATTCAACAATCTGGTTTATTTCACGGGAAAATCACCGCTTGGCCCATTCCGGTATCGTGGCGAAATAATGAAGCCCTATGGCGGAAACAATCATCATTCTGTTGTGAATTATAAAGGTCAATGGATTTTGTTTTATCACGAATGGGCACCAAACGAGAGTACAACCTGCAACCGCCGTATCAGAGCCGAATGGTTAACTTTTAATGCCGATGGCACAATAAATATTGTTACGCCAACAGCAGAAGGAATCTCTGTTCCTAAACAATAAAAGATTGTATTATATTGATTTGAATCGTAATTTAGTAGTAAAAAAAATGAAAACTCGATTAACATTATTCATCGCATCTATACTAATTGCCCATTTATCGGCAAATAGTCAGGTTTATACAGGAATTGGTTATGCCAATGGCATCGCCGGAGCCAAATACAAAATGCCGGGAACGGTTATAACCAATCAATCGTTATTAGAAATGGATGTCCCGGGTGTTGTAACCGGATATAATTTTGACATCGCATCCGTTTCCGGTCCAAATTTCAAAGCCGACAGTGGTTTAGTTTTTGGCATTTATAATCAGGCAAATGCAACTGATGGCGGTGGGATGGATAAACGTGGATACGACACAAAAAGCAATGCGACTACAATAAACCGATATGCTCCTATAAGATGGAATGGTGGCAGTAATCTTTGGCGTCAGGGCGGACAGTGGGTAAGATACACTATAGACTTCGATGAAAACAGCTACAATTTTATTTTTCGATCGAATATAAACACCTTTGCACAAGGATCACAAAAATTTACAATCAAGATTCTCGACCCCAAAGACATTTCGAAAGTTATATTCTCGAAAAACATCGACTTATCGGCCACTATGCCGGCTGTTGGAGCTGTTTCGAACAATGTAATGCGTATTGGCGGCGGTGCAACAGAGTCGAATTGGTTTAAACTACTCGATAATATTAACTTAGCTCAGGGAACTTATGTAGTGGAATTGTCGTCGCCATTAATTAGTTATAGCTATTCGTCGTGGGGAGTTTTTACATTCAACAAAGCACCTGAAGCGTATAAAGGAAAACCATATAGAACAACAACTTTCGATGCACTGAAAGACACCATTTCAATTTATGAATACGACAAAGTGGGTAGCGTGATGAGTTTCGCTGCCGACAGTGGAGTTACAATCGGTGTTTATAACATGAATAAAGTGCCGGGCGGTGAAAATATCAGATCGTATATCGACAATCCAGCGTGGAATGTTGCAAAATTAGCTTTGGCAACGCAAACCATGAAAGCCAACGGAGCATGGTATAATTACACCACAAAATTTCAAGGAAAACTACCATACTATTTTATTTTTAAAGGATTAGCGAATGCAAAAAACCAGTTAAAAAATGGATCGGTAAAAATTACAGATCAGCTTACGAATAAAAATGTTGCAACATTTGACCTTGCAAACGGCATTCAATTTGTGAGTGATGCCGATGAAAATGCCGAATCGCGATGGATGTATGTGCCTATCACAAGAACTATTGCGGATGGAACCTATATCTTAACAATCGATTTACCTCAAACCGATACCATTGGTTCGATTGAGAAATTTACTTTTTTCAACGAGAATCCGATAACCAAATTGCCACATGTTAAAACATTTAACTGGCCTGCAACCGTAGCATCCAATAACAATTTACATTCGGAGCTCTACTCGGTAAAAGTTTATCAAAACGGTAAACTATACGATATGTTTATGCATAAAAGTATTCCCGATACACGCGCATCAAAGTATCCCGACGATAATGGCGGTAATGGTGTAATGAACGAATTGTACGACCGAACATTTAACTTTTGCCAGTTCGAATTTACCGACGAAATAACCGTTGAAGCAACAAAAATATATGGAACTACCGCATCGCGCGTCGAAATTCAACCCAAAGCTTATGGTATAAATCCATTTTATTTCGATGGACGTACCGTAAAATTCAAATTAAAACACCAACCCAATCGACCCAATTACATCAGCATCAACTTTGTAGCAAACGACAATCTCGATGCACAACCTCTTGGTGGTCAGATGGCAGTAAAACATGGATTGGTGCTTTTTGCCGATAAGCCCGAAGTGTATAAACCCGACACAACCGCTGTCGGAACTGTTTTTTATAGCGATCAAACCGACAGTGCAACCATTGTTAATGCCAACTTAATCTATTTTCGCCCGGGCGATTGGAATTTGAAAAAGGTGTTTAAACGTGGGGTTATCGACTTAACCAAAAACAATCAGAAAATTTACCTTGAAGGTGGTGCTTATGTGCGCGGTGCTATTTGGTCGCACGGAAAAAGCGGCATTTGGCTTTATGGTCGGGGCATTGTTTCGGGATGGGACATGTTGTTTCACGAATTGCTCGACGAGACGGGCAAAAAAGAGGCATTCCTTGCGTTTTACGAATCCGACGATTGCCATATCGAGGGGATTACGATTATCGACCCGACCCACCATTCAATTCCAACACGTAGCCGAAGCTATTTTAAAAACGTAAAAATTATTGGCTGGTCATACAATCAGGATGGTACACGCGTTGGAGCAGGTTCGTATATCGAAGAGATGTTTACCAAAACACAGGACGACCGAAGCTATGCCGATCGCAATCATGTGTATAAAAACAGTGTTGAATGGCCCATGCGAAACGGTGCGTTTGGTATTTTGGGTTGGGGAAGTTACGATGGTGGAGATGCCACTTACGACAATATTTATTTTGTGAACAGCGAATGGGAACGCCCAGAAAACACTGTTGGCAATCAAGCCGTTATAGGATCGAACATTAAACAAGGTTCAAATCAAAAGAATGATACCATCCGAAATCTCTATTTAGAAGATTACACGACGTTGCTCTGTATTTTGCGTATTAGTTACGATCCAACAAGTGGCGATGCATGGAAACCAACCGATCCGGGCGAGATAAAAAACTTTCTTTTCGAAAACATTAAAGTCGAACAACCATTTATTACAACCAACGGCACTAAAAAAAATAACCGTATCGAAGGGTTCATAAAAGATGGAATTAAAGCCACCGTGCACGATATTACGTTCAGGAATCTGATTGTTGCAGGAGAATTGGTATTGGACTACAACAAATCGAAGTACTTTTATATCGATCCGGCAACAACCTACAACATAAAATTCGAAGCCGTTGGTAAGGTACACACCATGCGTGCAACAGCCAATGCAGGAGGTTCTGTATTTCCAAAGGGCGACATTGCCGTTCCAAACGGAACAAACCAAACGGTAACCATCGAACCAAATGCAGGATATAAGATTAAAGATGTGATGGTCGATTATCAATCGGTTGGCCCACTGCCGGTTGTTAGCCTCACCAATGTTACTTCCGATCACAAAATTGAGGTCATTTTCGAAGCAGGAACCAATTCGTTCAATTTAACAAATGTTATCGATCCGAATACTGTACTTACAGACACAATAAATTTTGGGGTCGATCACTTACGAAATCCCGTTGCAATTGAACAGCATATTGCGAATAATCAGACTCTCATTGTGTTTCCAAATCCAGCATCGACTCAATTTTCGATTGTAAAAAATAATCCACTCGCGGAGGTTATAGTGTGTAACAAATTAGGACAAATCGTATTGCGGACAACCAAACATATTGTCGACGTTACGGCATTACCTTCCGGTGTTTACATTGTGAGTTGCGAAAATAAACATTCGAAAGTATCTATTCTTAATCGTAAATGATGGTAGACAATATTAATTTAAAAGCCTCAGCAATAGGATTAATTGGACTGACAGGAGGTTGCTTTCAAATTTCGGCAACACAAAAACCGAACATCATTTTTGTATTTGCCGACGATTTGGGCTATCACGATTTGGGTTGTTATGGTCAGACGGAGATAAAAACGCCAAATATCGATCGAATGGCCAAAGAAGGGATTCGTTTTACCAATTTTTATGTTGCCAGTCCTGTTTGTGCACCTTCGCGATGTAATTTAATGACAGGCAAACATGCCGGCCATGCCGAAGTCCGTCACAATGCGAACCAAATGCCTCACGGACAAATCCCCATTCCCGACAGCGAATTTACCATTCCCGAAATGCTTAAACAGGTTGGTTACACCACCGGATGTTTTGGCAAATGGTCGCTTGGAGCACCGGGAAACGAGGGCGATCCGCAAAAACAGGGATTCGATCAGTTTTTCGGATATTATTGTCAATGCTTGGCGCACAATTACTTTCCCGATATTCTTTGGCATAATCGCGACACCATTCGCTTGCGCAATGAAATTGTACCTGTAAAAGTGAATTTCATTGATTATCCATTGGCGTATGCTTCCAAAAAAGTGGATTATTCGGCCTATATCATCTTCGACGAGGCCGTTAAGTTTATCGAGAATAATAAAGCGAATCCATTTTTTTTATATTATGCAACAACACTGCCGCACACCAACGGTGAAGCACTTCCCGACGAAAAATATGAGATTCCTGATTATGGTATTTACAGCAATAAGGATTGGTCGAAATCAGACAAAGGATATGCAGCCATGGTAACTTTGCTCGATAAACAAATGGGTATTTTGTTCGAAAAACTCAAAACCCTTGGCATCGAAAAAAACACCATTGTACTTTTTACCAGCGACAACGGCGGCGCAAATGGGTCCACCATTTTTAACAGCAACCAACCATTTCGTGGACGAAAATCGACGCTTTACGAAGGGGGAATTCGCGAACCAATGATTGCATGGTGGCCATCGAAAATACCGGCAAATATTGTTAGCGACATGCCGTGGATATCGTACGACTTAATGCCAACATTTGCCGCAATAGCAAGTGCAAAAAAACCAAAAACATCCGACGGACGATCAGTGCTGCCATCGTTGCTAAATAAAAAACAAAAAGATGCCAACTTTTTATATTGGGAATATTATAGCGGCGATCGTAATCCCATGCAAGCTATTCGTCAAGGCGACTGGAAACTAATCCGATATGAATTTACATCGCCACAAAAGCGAAACGTTGAGCTTTATAATCTTAAAAACGATGTTTCCGAATCGAATAATATTGCGGCCGAGCAACCACAATTAGTCGAAAAATTGACCAAAATTATGGATAAACAAAGCACGCCATACAAACATCAGGGAGCAGTAAAATAATAAATATTGAATTATGGTTAAAAAAAGATTTTTTACATCCGGACATTGCGGTCATGCGCTGTCGTCGCCCGATGCGATAAACCGGACCAATATAGGCGAAATTTTTATCCTTAACGATGCGATCGAAACAGCCAAAGGAAACAATAGAACATCGAATTTCGCAATGCTGCGGTTCAGAATTTCGCTAATTTAAAGGAATCAACTTCGATAAGAATAATATAAAAATAATAATCTACTTTGGTATGAACATTAAATTCAAATTACTAATACTTTTTGTTGTGGTCGGTTCTGCGATTGCAACGGCTCAAAAGCCCAACATTTGGCTCACTTCCGATTTTACCGGCATTAAAACCGGCGAGTCGGAGTGGAATCATAAAACCGAAACCCAATCGCAATTAAATACCGAGAGCGATCCCGACGATTATTGTGCCGTTGCCAACTACCTGATGCTGGCCAATCGGTTCAATACCGTGCGCATTGTGGTGGGTTCCGATTGGGCTCCTTCAGACAGAAGTACCAACGCTGTCGCCGAATTTCGTGCACGCTTTTTGCCCGCCTACAAGCACGATGTAGAATATTGGAACGGCGAAAATGGCATTGGCGGCTACCCGTCGGCCGACGAATTAGCTGCTGCACTGCGTCTTGCCTCAACACAAGGCAAACGTTTCGATGCCAGCGATAGCTACAAGGATATTAATAAACTGCCGGAAACAGTTCGCGAGTTGGTTTTAGAACTCAAAAGCGAAAAATATTCTGCCAAAAACCCATTATATGTAATGGTTTGGGGGCCTGCAACCGAAGTGGCAACAGCCATCAAACATCTGCAAGCAAATAATCAAAACCAAGCCCTGCAAAACCTTTTTGTGGTATCTCACTGGTTGGCATCGTATTTTAACCAACACAACCCATCGCCTTGCAGAACCGATTCGGTAGAAAAGATAAAAACCGGCGTAGCCAATTGTAACGAAGATTGCCGGGCTTGCAAATTTCTGCACGATGAAGCCGCAAAACCCAATGCCGGTTTTCGGTTTGTTGATGTTGGTGCAATAGGTCAGGATGGTATTGTAGAAGGCTCTGTCCCCTATTTTGCACCCCAAGGATACCGACATCCTAAAGCAGCACTGTTTAAAAAGAGCATGATGGGCGAAATGTTTATTTCGTCGAACTTTACTCAAAATCGGCCCGATGGCTCAGACATTGCAAGCATTTATGCCATTTTAGGCACTTACGGTTTATCCTTAAACGATTTTAACAACAATGGTCAAATCACTAAGCAACAAGAACAACATGGCAGGGATGTTTTTCGGAAACAAGCTCCTTATATGCTCGATGAACTTTTGGCTATCAGTAATATTGTAGCAAATAACCAAACATCTTTAAAGCCGGAAGATTTATATTATCCCCTGATTTTTAAAGCCAAAGGCAATCCGTTGGTGCGCCATATCCGAACAGCCGACCCCGATGCCCACGTATGGGAAGATGGTCGCCTTTGGATTTACACCTCGCAAGACCACGATTCGGACCCAATAACTCAAAAAAAAGTTGGTCACGGATACTCTAAAATGGATGGCTACCATGTTTTTTCCACTTCCGACATGGCCACATGGATCGACCATGGCGAAATTCTCCATTCGAAAGATGTGCATTGGGGAACCGACGATGGCGGTTGGATGTGGGCACCCGGTGCTGCATATAAGAATGGCACTTACTATCTCTATTTTCCACACATGGATAAAACGATGCAATGGAAAACCGGTGTAGCCACCTCAAAATACCCGCAAGGGCCATTTATGGCTGAACCAACTTATATGGAAGGTACAAGTGGCATAGATCCGATGTGTTTGGTGGATGACGATGGACAGGCTTATCTTTACTTTGGTAGCGCGTTGGTAGCAAAACTATCTGATGATATGCTTACATTGGCTGAAAAACCTCGCACCATTGATTACGGTTCTGATAATTTCCGTGAAGGACCGTATATGCATAAATATAACGGTAAATACTACTATTCGTGGACCGATTGGAAAGATAAAGTAAATCAGGGGTATTATGCTATTGGCGACAATCCTTACGGTCCATTCGAATTCAAAGGAGCCGTAAATGCTCGTCCCCAGGGAGCACAGGATCACCATTCGATGGTAAAATTCAAAGGCCGTTGGTACTACTTTTACCATGTGGGCAACTTTACGAACAGTTGGCACGAAAAGGGTCAGGGAAACCGACGGAATGTGTGCGTGGACGACCTCTTTTATAACCCCGATGGTACTTTAAAGATGTTGATACAAACAACTGAGGGTGTTATGCCGGTTAAATAATTCATTGTGGATTGTGGATTTCGGTTTTTGGTGTATTTACTAATTTAACAATAATACGTATCGAAGTATAAAAGAAAGAACCTTATTCATTTTTATTGCATACCATGCAATTACATATGCAAAGGACATTTGCCACAACGCTTATCTACAAAAGTTAAACAACAGATGGTGCGTGCTTTCTAAATACGGACGAACAAATAATGAAATTCAAAAAAAAATTGTAAATTAATCTATTATATTGATATTAAGATGCATACAACAATTATCAGAACCTCAATTTTTATATTGAGCATGTTCATTTCAATAATTTTTTCTAATCAATCGGATGCACAGAAACTAACGGTTCATAATGGCGTGGCTGTTTTTAGTGCCGATACCACCATCGGACCAAAATTTCAGATTCCGGAAAGTTGGAATAAGGTAATCATAAAAAAAGGAGTAACTATTACCGGCAGTTTTTACATGCCAAAACGTACTGCTCCCATTGAGATTGCAGGCGAAAGTCGTGAAACTTCAGTAATTCAGGGAAACGGAAAACGGCCAACCGACGATGGCATAAAAGGGCGGTCGTATTCGGCCATTCGTTGCGATAAAGATCCTGATTTGTATGTGCACGATCTAAAAATTACCAAACCTATGAAATTTCATATTCATGGTGGTTTTGGTAATGTAACGGTTGAACGCTGTAATATGATTGCAGGAACCGAAACGTACACCACCGATGGCATTCATGGCGGCATTGGAAAAACAGTAGTAAAAGATTGCTATATTGATGTTTATGACGATGCTTTGTATACCAATGAATGTAAATTAGTGGAAAACACAACCATCGTGCATAACAAAAATGGCGGTCCGTTTATGACAAGTTGGGGAGGTTCGGTACCTTTAGGTTCTGTTTGCACTATAAGAAACTGTACAGTGATAGACAATTCGGCCACGGATTATAACCATGGGATTGTTAGTTGGGCGGGTAAAGGCAAGGGGCCGGAGACAATGACCCTTAAATTTGAAGGCACCTTTAACCGTAAAGTAAATCCCGGGAAAAAGGAAAGTGTGATGTACACGATTGGTCGCCCGGGAAAAGAAGGATTGAGCAACGCAACACTCAAAATTGAGGGAAGCTGTCCGCTGCCCAAAAGCATTGAGATAAGAGGAAATACAAACAGCAAGATAGAATTTGTAAATTGTAATGAACCGGAAAGTACGGTAAAGCCGGATAAGAAACAAATTTTAGCGCAAATTGAAGCACACGATAAAGCCGTACACATATTTGACGATTGGATGCGCGACCCTTATATTACGATTGGTCCCGATGGCTTCTATTACTTAACATGTACACAATATACCGAAAATTCCGAAGGCATTAAAATGCCGGTTTACAAAAGTGCCGATCTGGCCGATTGGAAGTTTGTTGGGTTTCCATACTCCATGAAAGATGGGTCGATTTACAATCTATATCTCGAGAAACTTGTGGCAAAAAATAAAGATACATCCAACAAATTTCCCGATAGCACATTAAAGCTTTGGGCACCCGAAATGCACTTCATTAATGGTCGCTGGGTTGTTTTGCACACTTCTAATGCCGGCATTGGAAATCTGGTTTTAGCCCCAAAAGGCAAGGAATTAAAAGGGCCGTTTACCGATTGGGGTAAAGACTTTGGCGCACAACATGACCCTACGCTATTTGTAGATGATGACAAAAGCATCTGGATGATTTCGAAATGCGCGGAACTTACACCACTAAAAAACGATCTTTCGGGATACGCAGGTAAATCCATTAGTATCAATCCATCGAACCGAAAGATGGGACACGAAGGTGCTGCAATACTAAAAATAGGTGGAAAATATGTGTTTTACGGCACCGCCTGGAGTACCGATAATATGCGAAAAGGCACTTATAACTTGTACTATTGTGTGTCCGACAAGCTCGAAGGACCTTATGGCGAACGTAAATTTTTAGGTCGGTTTCTGGGTCATGGTACTATTTTTAAAGATAAAAAAGGACGCTGGTGGTGTACTGCATTCTACAATGCCAACGTTCCGCCTTTAACTGAGGCCGAAATAAAAACAACCGATTTCAGCAAAAATGCCTATACGATTAACAAACAAGGCCTTACGCTTGTGCCTTTGGATGTAAAAATTATTGAGGGACAAATCATGATCAGCGCAAAGGATCCCCTGTACCAGTTTCCGGGTAAAGAAGAAGTACAGGTTTTCGAATAAACTATATCAAGGTTGTAAATATTCCGAATTATTGAATTATTCAATGGGTAAAAATAGAAACAAAAGATATACTATTATGAATAACAGACTTTTAGCCATCGTATTAATCGGACTTTTATATTCATTAAATATAATGAGTCAAAACCTGCTTACCAATGGCGATTTCGAAGCCAATGGTGGCAGCCTTACCCCATGGGTCACCACAGTAAATACCGAATTGGGTACGGATGGCAGTGACCATTATGCGCGACTTTTTTCAGAAAATGGTGTATTGTATCAAAAAGTCCCGGGCATTGTCCCGGGCAAAGTCTACACTTGTTCTGTAAAATTTAAATCGACAGTCGTAAAGCAAACCACAGGCTACGGTTTTGCCATTGAAAAAGGGACACCTCTATCCATCCCCACGTTCACAACCGGTGCATCCAACCTCAAACCCTTTTGCGAAAACAATTCAGGCATTTGGAATACGCTGACCACAGATGTTTCGGAACAAAATGTAACGAAAACTTTCAATGTACTGATGCCCGATAATGCCACCGCCATTTATATTTGTGTTGGAACCAAAGGAGCCGTAAGCGAATTGAAAGTCTCGGAAGTTATTTTCGAAGCGCAACATGCCGTCGATCTCAACCTCTCGATAAAAAGCACCGCCACAGGATTGCCGGTTCAGGGCGCAGAAATATCCATAGATGGTTCGATCCAAACCGCCATTAGCGACAACACCGGTTCAGCCATACTAAAACTTGTTTCGCAAGCCACGCCATACACGATTACTGTTGTTAAAGACTGGTACAAAAAACAGACCCGGCAAATTACCGTTTCTTCAGCAGGGCAAAATGAAATCATATTGCTCGACACTATTCAGGAGATAAAAAAAGTTACCACGCGCATATCGAAATATGGCGATAATGCCACGCCCTACCCGCTCTACGGTCACATGTGGAACAGCGGTTTGAGCTACTCTGCCGCAAACATCAGTACGCTTACCAATGCGTTGGATTACATTATTGGCGGAAGCGGGGTCGACAACAGTAAAACCACCAGCAACAACCTGCATGCAGCCAACAGCGCATTTCAGGTGATTATTTACCAAGGCGGATGGACTGCAAAAAGTGCGCTGATGGAAGCGGATAAACTCAACAACATGCTTTACTACCGTTGTGGCACCCTTTCGGCATCAATTGGAGCAAACGATTCTGTTTTTACAATTACTAAGCCTTCGGACAATAAAGGGCTTGGGCTATTAGCCAGCGAAACAGGCAATTTTACAACCTGGGTGCGTATAAACAACGAATTGATGAAAATTATAACCGTTAGCAGCACCACCACCTACCCCATTACCGTAAAAGTACAACGCGGCATGGACGGCACCACCCCGGCAGCCTATGCAAGTGGTTCAACCATAACAGCACCGCTTTATGGCATTGCACCAATTCCGGGAGGCAACAACAGCAACCTCTCTTATTTTAGTCCTGTTTGGGGTCTGCGAAAAGGTACAATGCTTAACAATATGATTTCTTTTGCCGAAAACGGCAACAGCGATGGTATATGGATCGATATTCTGGTGGGTCAGTTAGATGCCGAAAGTATGCTTGCCGGCAACTATACGCTTTGGAACCACGCGAAGAACAGCACGTTGAGCAGCGACGACATTATAAAGTTCAGCAAGGATGCCATGAGTTATTTGTACAATACGTTTTATGCGCGTATGGGATATTTTCCGGTAATATATGGCAATAATGTGCTGTACAGCAATTCGCTCACCTCGGCCGACCGTGGCTACATGATGGTAAAAACAACCCAGCATCCAAAAGTTCTCGATGGTTTTTGCCACGAAAACAGTTGGGGACACATGACCGATGCGGCAGGTACTGTCGACAACGACGGCGTGCCGGTAACCACTGCCGATGTGTACAAAACCGTGGGCAACAACGGCCATTTTTTGGAGTGGTACATGGGCACCAGCTGGGAAAGCAATTGCAAAGCCATTGCATTATTGGCACAAAACAACTTACCAAACCAACCCATGACCATTAATGCCGGATATAAAAACCAATGGTTTGCGGCCGATTTAACCACCGAAACGCGTTACAATTTCAACAAATATTGCTACGCCTCGTACCTGATGTGCGTAAACGTAGCCGCCGACAGCAGCATTTCGTGCCGCATGGGCATATCGCCAATGGTACAAAACGGCTCGTCGGTAAGTATTATGGTTGAACCATTTTTTTACTATCCGATCGGCATACCAAAGGTTTCGAAAAGCTACGCCGCATTTACGCAATACCGTGTAGGTAGTCAGAATCTGTACGCTCGCCAGTTTAGCAACGGGATTGTATTGGTGAACCCGTTTCAAACCGATATGAGCGTTTCGGTGCCACTGTCGCAAATTGCCGGCATCGACACCATATATGTCGATCCCGAAAACAACAATGCACCGGTCACCGAAATTAAACTGGCATCGCGCGAGAGCAAGATATTACTCTTTGGTACTTCGTCGGTGGCAGTGGGCAAACAAATGGCTAACAATTTCGATAATATCGAACTGTTTCCGGTACCGGCACGCAACATTCTGAATCTCCGCATCGGTTCAACCAAAAACCAGAAGACACCATACGAAATTGTAGATAAAACCGGCCGGATTGTGCAATCGCACGTGCTAAACACGGCAAATGGTTCAGCCAAAATAAATATTGACCAACTGAGCACCGGGGTTTATTTTATAAAATTTGGTGGATTGAACCGTGTAATGAAGTTTGTAAAACAGTAATTAAAATAACTGCAAAATAAATCAATAGGATAATGGCCTTGGTAATGGGTGTATTTCCCATTTCCAAGGCCAAAATTATAGTTTCGAAGAGTTTTCGATAAAATTATTTAGTGAAAATTAGCATTTTACGCAAAATTGACACAATGATGAAGCGATTGAATTGGCTATTCCGGATATTGATAGGCTTGTCTGCAAGCTTGTTTTCGTGCAAAATGGTT
Organism: Bacteroidota bacterium; assembly: GCA_003249935.1. Lineage (GTDB taxonomy): Bacteria > Bacteroidota > Bacteroidia > Bacteroidales > UBA5342 > SZUA-561. Next base: position 15,818 of record QKHT01000237.1, on the reverse strand, counting down.
AAATCACCTAATTTTGTCGGGCAATACGTTGATTGGGATCATCCACAGTCTTCAATTCAACTATTAACCGATTCAAGCTTTATCTTCATTCAGTATAACTCATATTTCGACACAAAAAAAGGATCAGAAATTTTCTTATCCCGCTTTATAAAAACCGGACTATGGACCGCAAAAGGCAATAAAATAACGTTGCATTATTTGGATAAGAATAAAGAACCCGAATATTTAACATTTGAAAATTATGAATGTGGAATTTTAAATGACCTTTCTTTTTGTTCACTTGAAGTATTAGACTCCTATTTTAAAAAAGTAGATTGCGATTCAATCATTTGTTGCAATAACCCTTCGGTTGTTGTAACAAAAGATTCAACTTATTGGCATTTACCATTAAAAGGAAAAAGCTATACCCTTTACCCAAGAGGATATAATAAAATGGATATCAGTATCGATAGTACAATGTGCCCATACATTTCTATCTCGTTTATAAACACCTTAAAAAGCAATGAATGCTTACCTCACAAATTCAAATTTTATAAAAAACAATTATATTTTGGTTCACTTGTCTATTATCGTTACAAGCCCTGTTACAATTGCAGTTACGATAACAGTTATCTATTCTGGAAAATAGAAGAAGACATACGAACCATCAAAGCGGAACAATCGCAGGAATTTTTCCACCAATTAAGGGGCGAATAAAAATCGATACAAACGTATTGTTCACTTTGCTATTTCGTTTATAAATTCCCATTATTACAACGGAACGAGTGCAAACCGGGGGCAACAGTCATTAATATATTCTAAAATTCATTCATTACTTAATATTTAAACTCAATAAAATAACAATTATTTAATATTTTCACTAACTTTATGTAGAAATCGTTTTGCACAAGCAATTTTGAGAATGTTTATGGAAATCACTGAAAAACAAAAGATTCTTGCAGAACTAATTAGTGAAGGGGAAAAAGATTCTGCGGTTAAAATGCTCACAGACTGGGCTTACGAAACTACATTTAAGGAAGTAATTTTTAACGTATTGGAACCAATGCTGGTGCATTGGGGCAAATTATGGATGCAGGGAAAACTCTCGCTTGCACATGGTTACCTGAGCGGAAAAGTTGCCGAAGAATTTTATCTGATTGCATCGACCGACGAAACATTTCGAACAAACAAATCTGAAACCAAGGGCACCATTATTCTCGGAAATATTGAAGACGATTTTCACCCATTAGGTCGCCGGTTGGTAGGTATTTATGCGCAAGCGGCGGGATGGAATATTATAGATTTGGGCTCAGACATTCCGGCCGAACAATTTATCGAACAAGCCATTGCACATCGTGCAGACATCATAGCCATTTCGGCCATGATGTTTACAACCGCCAAAAACATTATAAAAGTCCGGCAGGGCATCGAACAGGCAGGGTTGTCGGAAAAAGTAAAAATGGCGGTTGGTGGAGCAGTATTTAAACTTCGCCCCGAACTTGTGGGCGAAATAGGCGGCGATGGCACTGCTGATACAGCGATAAATGCGCCTGAATTATTCGACAGATTAATGAAAATGAAGCAAAAATGACGCTATAATACAATATACCATGACAAGTCTCGAACGTATAATGTGCACATTAACAGGCGAACCAACCGATTGTATGCCTTTTACAATGCTGCTTTCGTTGTATGGTGCAAGCCTCATTAAATGCAAAACATCCGAATATTATCGCAGCCCCCAAATGTGGTTCGAAGGCCAAGAGGCTGTAGTCGAACATTTTAATCCCGATATCCTTATTTCGCCATTTTCATTTCCGCTCGAAGCCGAAGCTTTCGGTTCCGAACTCATATTCCTCGACAAATACGCGCCAAATGTTCGTAAGCCAATGATTACCAAATTATCACAAACAAATCTTTTGGTCGAACCCGATTTTGACACATCCGATGCTATTCAATTTTTCCTTCAGGGCATTTCTAATTTGTCGCGCAAATACAAACATACACACGCCATTGGTTCGCCCATCCATGCGCCAACCGATTTACCTGCTCTGCTTATGGGTATGGAAATGTGGATCGATACGCTACTGTTTCATCCGCAGGAAACAGATAGAATCATGCGCATTACTTCAGATCATTTTGTAAAAATGGGCAATGAATTTTTGAACCGTGGTGCCACCTTTTTAGTTGTACCGGTCAATTTTACTACACCAATGATTATCACCGAAAAAATATTTTCGAACCTGATACCATACCTTACCGAAGCTTTTAGCCGGATTAACGGTCCCATTGTTATCCATAATGGCGGAGCAAAAATACTTGGCTTTGCCGACCGTTTTGCAAAGCTACCCAACGTAATTGCAATAGTACTCGAACCAACCGAAAAATTCGAAGAAGCACGAAGTATTACAAACCACAATATTGTACTCATGGGTAATTTCGATGGCCCCGACTTTGTTAATATGTCCGAAGAAAAAGCAATAAGTAAATGTGTTAAAATTCTCGACAACAGAAAACACGACCCTCATTTTATCTTTGCCACTTCAAATGCCGATATACCGTATCAAACACCGGTACAAACGATTAAAGCAGTCGTAAACACAATACGCAATTACAAATAATGGCACCAATAACATGGAATAATGGAAGGAAACACAATTATAATTGCATGTAGTATTTTTAAAAACGAGCTCGACCATCTCATCAGCGAGGGCAAAGTGAATGTACCGGTGGTTTATGTCAATTCGATGTTGCACATGTATCCCGAAAAACTAAAAGTAGTACTCGACAAAAAACTCAACCATTACAAGAATTTGAGAGTTATACTGGCCTTTGGCGATTGTCATGCCCGAATGGTAGATTACGAGGTAAACAAAAATGTAACAAGAACACCCGGCATTAACTGTTGCGAAATATTTTTAGGTTCAGACCATTACAGAAAAATACGCAAAGAGGGTGCCTTTATTTTATTGCCCGAATGGGCCGTACGATGGGAAGAGGTTTTTAAAGAGTATATGGGATTTAAAGAGTCCAAACAAATTAAGCCGTTTATGAGCGAAATGCACAAAAAATTAGTTTACGTAAATACGGGTTATACGCCTACAAACAACCATTTGCTCAATGAAATAGCCGATTTTGTTGGCCTGCCGTTAGAAATTTACAACAGTTCGATTACCGAACTCGAAAAAACGATTTTATCGCTTATTGCAAGTAACCTACCTATAAGCAATGGTTCTGATGAAAGATAAAACTTTTTTATACGTTTATTACGACATCATGCAGAATGTTCTGCAAATGGCCGACAATCCGGGCCAGTTGGCAGAGTACCTAACCCATCAGATTCGGGAATTAATTGGCACTAAAACAGTAGTTATTGCCATACAAAAAGAAAATGGAGAGCCGGAAATATACAGCGTATTTCCAAAACGACGGACCGAAATAATAAAAACGTCTTCATTTTTAAAGCTATGCGAATTAAGTTTTCAATTTACTTCTATCAAATACCTCTCTGATCAGACGAATAAGCCGGAAATAACCCATCTGTTCAAAGATTTCGAAATAAAAAATGCCATTACCATACCAATTAATACAAGTCAGAAAACAATCGGTTCAATCATATTACTCGAAGTAATGGACCTTTCCGGCATCGAATCGGTCATTAATCTGTTGGAAAAACTATCGGCAGTATTTGGGTTAATTATTCGCAATTCATATCTGTTTCATAATTTAGAAACAGAAGTCGACCACCGAACTGTTGAACTAAAACAGCGTAATATCCAATTACAGGAAGCAAAAGAAAAAGCCGAGGAGAACGAAGAAAAATACAGGTTGCTTCACGAAAATGCCGGCCTGGGTATCGGCTATTATGATCGCGACGGCTTTGTACTTTCTTATAATTCGGTTGCTGCAAACCATATGAATGGCAATCCGGTCGATTTTATTGGCAAATCGGTATTCCAATTATTCCCTAAAAAAGAGGCAGAGCGATACTATACGCGCATTCAAAAAGCAATAACATCCGAAAAATCCATCAATTACGAGGATCGGGTTATATTGCCAACCACCGAAAAATGGTTTTTAAGCACATTTACCACCATAAAAAACCGTAAAAGCGAAGTGCTTGGCGTTCAGATCATATCTCAGGATATTACAGAAATGAAACAATCGGAAATAGCGTTAATGAAGGCTTTAGAAAAGGCTGAAGAGAGTGAACGTCTTAAAACATCCTTTTTGCAAAACATGTCGCACGAAATACGAACGCCACTCAATGCCATCTGTGGTTTTTCAGATGCATTGGCGTTTAAGGATATTACCGAAGATGACCGGAAAAACTACATTAAAGTAATTCAAAACAGTAGTAATCAGTTACTGGCCATTGTTAACGATATACTTACCATGTCGGCTGTACAAACCAATCAGGAAAAAGTTCATATCATGCCGGTTAACATAAACAGTATAATCATCGAACTGTTAACAACATTTAAGGCACAGGCAACCAACAAAAATATTTTACTTATTGCCAAACGAGCACTCTCCGACGAGAAATCGGAAATATTAACCGACAAAACAAAACTGACTCAAATACTATCAAACCTTATGACCAACGCGCTTAAATTTACACACCAAGGCTCCATAGAATTTGGTTATCAAGTTTTAATTTTGGCTGAACCCGTGTTGGAATTTTTTGTCAAAGATACCGGCATTGGCATTAAACACGAACATCAAACGAAAATATTCGACCGGTTTATTCAGGCCGACCAGTCGATACAGTCAAGTTATGGTGGAACCGGTTTGGGATTAGCCATATCAAAAGCATTTACCAATCTGTTAGGAGGCGAAATGCGCCTTGAATCGGAACCGGGAAAAGGTTCGGCATTTTATTTTACACTACCTTTTAAAACAGTTAACGGCTCGTTACCATAAAGTTCGGCATCCGGTTCAACCTTTACCTCTACCCTTTCCACATCAATAATACAACCCAATAAAAGCAACCTTCAGTCACCCATAAAAACAAACAACCCGAAGACTTACGACTTCGGGTTGCCACATTGTGTTCCTGTAAAATAAAAATAGAATAAGCACTATATTTCGCCCATAAACGGGTAAGTGAAATCGGTTGGCGATACAAAGCACTCTTTAATGGTTCGAACCGACACCCACCGAAGCAGGTTAAATACCGAACCCGCCTTGTCGTTGGTGCCCGATGCGCGCGAACCGCCAAAGGGTTGCTGACCCACCACGGCACCGGTGGGCTTATCGTTAATATAAAAATTACCGGCGCAATTGGTCAGCCTTGTAGTCAAATGCTCCACCGCATAGCGGTCGTGTGCAAAAATAGCCCCGGTAAGTGCATAAAACGACGTTTGATCCAACACATCGAGTGTTTCTTCCAGTTTGGCATCGTCGTAAATGTACAACGTAAGGATCGGACCAAAAAGCTCTTCGAGCATGGTGGTATAATCGGGTTTTTTGGCCAAAATAATCGTGGGTTCGATAAAATAACCTACCGATTTATCGTAACCGCCCCCCCACAATACCTCAGCATCGGCCGATGCTTGGGCTGCATCTATTGTGGCAGCCAATTTATTAAACGATGCCTCATCAATAACGGCATTCACAAAGTTTGTAAAATCTTCGGGCGGCCCCATTTTTATGGCCTTCATATCGTTGTCGATATAATTTTTCAACTCATTCCAAATTGAAGCCGGAATATAAGCGCGCGAAGCGGCCGAACATTTTTGTCCCTGGTACTCGAATGCGCCGCGTGTAATAGCCGTTGCCACCGCTTTAACATTGGCCGTAGGATGTGCAAAAATAAAATCTTTGCCACCCGTTTCGCCCACAATGCGCGGATATGTTTTGTATTTGGGTATATTTTCGCCAATGGTTTTCCATACGGTATTAAATACGCCGGTTGAACCGGTGAAATGAAAGCCTGCAAAATCGGGATGTGCAAAAACCACATCGGCCGCCACGGGTCCCGGGCAGGTTACCATATTAATAACGCCTGCAGGAAGTCCGGCCTCGATAAAAATCTCCATCAGAACCTGAGCCGAATACACCGCTGTTTTACTTGGTTTCCACACCACCGTATTTCCCATCATTGCAGGCGCGGCGGGTAAATTACCGGCAATAGATGTAAAATTGAATGGTGTGAGTGCAAAAATAAACCCTTCGAGCGGACGGTATTCGCTATAATTCCAAATACCTTTGGCCGATTGTGGCTGCATATTGTAAATCTCGACCATACATTGCACGCCAAACCTTAAAAAATCGGCCATTTCGCACGCCGCATCTATTTCGGCCTGATACGCATTTTTTGACTGGCACAACATGGTGGCGGCATTAATTTTCGCACGATATGGCCCCGAAATCAACTCGGCAGCCTTCAGAAATATGGCCGCACGATGTTGCCAGCCCAAAGCCACCCAATCGGCTTTTGCTGCAAGTGCAGCATCAATAGCCATTTGCACATGGGTAGCATCGCCTTCGTGATAATAACCCAAAGTATGTTTTATATCGTGCGGGGGGGCCATCCTAACCCGCTTTGTGGTTCGTACATCCTTGCCGCCAATATACATGGGTATATCTGCTTCCACACGGCGCATTTCGGCAATCGTGGCTTTTAATGTTGTTTTTTCGGGTGAACCGGGTACATACTGTAAAATCGGCTCGTTATAAGCCACCGGCACGTGAAATATTCCTTTGGGCATATTGATAATTTTTAGAATTGTAATTTTAAAAAAGACCCGGAGGTTTTTAACCTACCGGATCAGCGCAGTAAATTGCGTTTTTAGTTGTCATGCAAAAGTATATTGCTTACAACTTAAAAATAATGAAAAAAATCATACATGTGCGCTGCAAACAGTAATTAGTTATAATCAGCAATTGCTTATCAACCACAAAATAATAGGTGTAAAAGAAGAACAAACTCAGTTAACGCTGCAATAAACCAAAAAGCTTACCCGCGAACAAAATTTTATGTTTGCAAAAGTGTTGCAAGGGCAAACCGAACTCATTTCACGTTTGCAAAAGTTTTGCAAGGGCAAACCGCACCCATTTCACGTTTGCAAAAGTTTTGCAAGGGCAAACCGCACTCATTTCACGTTTGCAAAAGTTTTGCAAGGGCAAACCGCACTCATTTCATGTTTGCAAAAGTTTTGCAAGGGCAAACCGCACTCATTTCATGTTTGCAAAAGTGTTGCAGCAATAAAAAAATACATCGCTTGCAAAAGTGTTGCAACCATCCCCTTTCCCGTTTCCGGTCTCCTCCCCAACATGACAAAAATCACAGCGAATTGCGTTTTTTAACCAAATAATCCTCGAATCGTTTAAAACCTTATATTCAATGGCCAATAATTAAGTAAAACATTCTATTTTTGTTTTTCACGAAACACTATTAACATTTATAACACGCAAAATATGCTTAAAAATCACCCCAAAGGACTGTTGGTCGCCTTTTTCTCGAACATGGGCGAACGGTTTGGTTTTTACACCATGATGGCCATTCTGGTTCTGTTTCTTCAGGCCAAATACGACCTGAATGCCGAAAGTGCCGGAAGTATTTATAGCTGGTTTTATTTCGGGATATATGCCCTGGCACTTATTGGCGGCATTGTGGCCGACAAAACCGGCAACTACAAAGGCACCATTACCATAGGTATAGTAACCATGTTATTGGGTTACATCATTATGGCCATACCCGGTATGCCGCTGTCGTTTGCCGTAATCGGATTGTTTACCATTGCGTTGGGCAACGGTTTTTTCAAGGGCAACCTGCAAGCCTTAGTTGGTCAGATGTACGATAACGAGCAATATGCCCACTTACGCGACCGTGCCTATATGGTGTTTTATATGGGCATAAACGTAGGTGCTTTCTTTGCACCAAGTGCGGCCACGTCCATTCGTAACTGGTACCTTAAAACAGAGGGATTTGCCTACGATGGATCTTTACCCTCTCTCTGCCATCAATTTGTTAAAGGGCAACTGGCCGATAGTTCAACCCTGTTCAGTTTAGCCGAAAAGGCCAGTATAGGCACACCGGTTACCGACCTTAAAGTATTTGCCATGCAATACCTTAAAGTGTTTGCCACAGGATACAACTATGCCTTTGGTGTTGCCGCAGGTGCCATGATCATTTCGATGGTAGTATTCCTGGTTTTCAAAGGTATGCTGCCAAACAAAGAAAAATCGACGGCTACCGGCGGCGAAAAAATTAAAACCAACCCCATGCACGTTCTTACCGCACTTGGTGCCTTTATCGGTTCATTACTACTCATATTTCTCGGCACCAAAAGCTACGATATATCTTTGGCCACAAGTTTGTTTATCGGGTTTGTAGCCTGGATTTGGGTCATCTCAACAAAAGAAGAGCGGCCGCGCATCAAAGCACTTCTGATGGTATTTCTGGTGGTTATCTTCTTCTGGATGTCGTTTCACCAAAACGGCCTTACCATGACGTTGTTTGCCCGCGACTTTACAGCCACAACCGTGGGCATGATTACCAATATTTTCTTCGATCTTAAATCGCTGCTTTCGGTCGTGATTGGCTTGTTTGGCCTTTATCTGGCCACCAAAAAGGTCGAAACCATTAAAAACCGCATCACCGGCATTACCTTGTCGTTGGCTGGCGGTGCATTAGCCTACTATTTTGTAAGCCAATACCCCGAGGTTAACAACATTCAACCCGAAACATTCCAGCACTTCAACCCGCTGTTTATCGTATTTCTTACACCGGTAATTATGGGCCTGTTTACATGGATGAACAACAAAGGTATCGAACCTTCCACGCCCAAAAAGATTGGTATTGGCATGATTATCGCAGCGGTCGGATTCATGGTTATGTTGTTCGGATCGCTTGGGTTACAATCGCCATTCGAGCTGCTTGGTGCGCCATCGCCCGATCGCGCTTCGCCATACGTACTTATCAACAGCTACCTCGTACTTACCGTGGCCGAACTATTCCTTAGTCCAATGGGCCTTTCGTTTGTATCGAAGGTTTCGCCATCGCGTTTTCAGGGCCTTATGCAGGGCGGCTGGCTATTGGCAACGGCCGTGGGCAATAAGTTTTTGTTTGTCGGCACCTTCTTCTGGGATAAAATCGCCTTATGGCAACTTTGGAGCATTTTTATTCTTTGCTGTGTGGCCTCGGCCATCTTCATCTTCTCCATAATGAAACGGCTCGAACGCGCTGCATCGTAAATAGGTAACAGTTAAAACAAATATACAGAGATCTGCACACGGTGCGGGTCTCTGTTTTTAATTTCGGTTGAACCAAAGCTACAAGGTACGGTATGAAAACTTTTGCACTCACTCTCAGCGGCGGCGGTGCCCGCGGTTTTGCACATCTGGGCGTAATGGATGTACTCGGCGAGTATAATCTAAAGCCAACAGCCATTAGCGGCACCTCGATGGGGGCCATTATGGGCGTGTTTATTGCCGCCGGATACCGCCCCAAAGATGTCATCGAAATTCTTCAGAACGAAAAGCTATACAGCTTCTACAACCTCCGAAAATCGACCAAAGGTGGCATCCTTAACATGGATTTCCTCCGCAATCTGCTCGACAAATACATTGGCGACATCAAATTCGAAGACCTCGAAATACCACTTACCGTATGTGCCACCAACCTCAACAGTGGCGAAGCCGAACTCTTTTCGTCGGGGCTATTTATCGAATACATCGTGGCTTCGGCCAGTATCCCTTTTGTGTTCGAACCGGTAAAAATGGGGAACCGGCTTTACCTCGATGGCGGTATGGTAAACAATATGCCCGCCGATGCACTTGTTGGTAAAGCCGATAAAATACTGGGCGTACACGTCAACCATTCGGCATATATCAACGAATTTGGTAGCTTTGCCGATGTTTTAAAACGGGTTCAGGCCTTAACCATCAAACAAAACGTAAAATATGGCATGTCGCTGTGCGATTTGGTGATTGAACCCAGTCAAACGGCCGACTACGATTTACTTGAGCTAAAAAAATACAACGAAATATATGAACTCGGGCGTGCTGCTGCGCGCGAAAAAATCGACGAATTTTGCAAAATATTGGAATAAATGCTCCCGACCCGTTGGGAGCCGCCCTGCTCGACTATATGGCAGGCGCAATAAATGAGACCATTACGGTTCAATCCGATGCATTCGAAGACGACGAGGTAGATGTAAGCTACTTTTTCAGGTCGTTCGACCAAATGCCGCTTCCCGAACAAAAAGCGATGGAGCTGGCATCGGGACACATGCTCGACATTGGTGCCGGAGCCGGCAGTCACGCGCTTTACCTGCAAAGTAAAGGGCACAACATTACCGCCCACGAATGGAGCCCCGGTGCCTGCCGTGTGATGCGTGAGCGTGGCATAAAACAAATTATCGAAGGCGACTTTTTCGAAATTCCGGCCTTCGACACCTACGACACCATTCTGCTCATGATGAACGGTTTTGGTTTGGCCGGAACCGTAGAGCAATTGCCGGCACTGCTCGACAAGCTCCGCACCATGCTCAACCCCGGCGGCATGATTTTGGCCGATGGTTCGGACGTAAAATACCTTTACGAGGAAGATGGCAATGTGGATATCGACTTAGCCAACGACTATTACGGCCAGTTCCGGTTCAGCTTTAAATACAAAAATATTGTGGGCGAATCGTTCAACTGGTTTTACATCGACGACGACACGCTGGCCTATTACGCCGAGCAGGCAGGTTTCGATATCGAAGTGGTTTGCCGCGACGACAACCATGCTTATTTGGCCAAACTCACCGTAAAATAGCATAAAAAAAACACCCCAACATGGAGGTGTTTTTTTATTTATGGCTGAACCGTTTTACTCGCCTTTGCTGGTAAAATAATCGTCCTTGTGTTTAAACAAAATATTAAAAGTGGTCATGCTGCCATATACCCGCGAAATATATTGTTGCAGGTTTACCTTGTCTTCGTCGGTAAGTTTGGTATGCGCATTAATGTTTTGTTCCAAAACCCGTATCTTGTCGCGCATCATCACTATTTTGTGAAAAAACGTATCGATCGGCACCTCTTTTGCTTGCAGTGTGGTATCGGCCGGTTGAATGATAAGCGTTCCGCCATTCCACTTATCACCCAGTTCAACCGGTTTGGGAAGTGGTTCATATTCATCGAAAAAGGCTTGCATAGCCATTTTTAATTTTTTGGCATCTACCACTATGGGGGCGGGTGTGTTTTCCGGCCGCTCTAAAACAGTGAGCTCACTGCTCTCGAAACTGATGTTTATTTTACCCCCTTTTTCGAAAAAAATTTCGTAATTGGTTAAATTCACACGGCTTACCATCCCTTCGCCATATCGGTCGTGCTTTACGCGCGAACCAACACTTGCATTTTCCATAATCAATTATTTTAAAGTATAAATGTTGTACATATTGATTACGAAAATAGCATTAAGTACCAATAAATTGCTGAGAAAACATGATTATTTCTTTGGGTATCGTGCATTTTTTGCCAAAATCAATATCTTAGCATCCGGAAAAACTAATTGAAATACACACAATGAACAGAAAAATAAGCGCATTGGCCCTATTTTGCCTTTTGGCACTAAATGGTTCAGCCCAAAAAACAATTGTAACATGGCGCGGCCCGGCTGCCGATGGCATTTATAACGAAACAAACCTGCTTAAAGTATGGCCCGAAAATGGTCCGCAATTGGTATGGAGCGACACCACCGCCGGTATTGGTTATACCACACCGGTATTGGTAAACAACAAACTCTATTGTGCCGGCATGATTGGAAACACCGGCTACCTGATGTGCTACAACATGGATGGTAAAAAGCTTTGGCAAAAACCTTACGGCACCGAATATACCGCCACAACCTACCTTGGCGCACGTGGCAATCTTAAATATGATAATGGCGCATTTTACTATCTTACCGGCATTGGCGAGGCTGTAAAGATTGATGCCGAAACGGGCAATGTGCTGTGGCGAACCGATTTTACCAAAGTTTGCAATGCCCCCTCACCGAAGTTTGGCAGTTGCGAAATGCCGGTAATAGATGGCAACGAGGTAACATTTATGCCCGGCACCACGGTCTCGATGGCCGTACTCGATAAAAACAACGGTTCAATACTTCGTAAAGCACCCGCTTTGAACGACGTGCCGGGTTATTGCAGTGCCATACTCGTAAACCACAATGGCCGTAAAATATGGTTCAACCTTACAAAAGAAAACCTTTATGCTGTGGATTATACCACTGCCGATACATTGTTTACAATAAGCTATCAGGCCCGCAATACCGACAATTCCAACTCCCCATACTATTTCCCTGCCACAGGCGAGGTGTTCGTTTCGGAATATTCTAAATTCGGGGCCAGAATGCTAAAGCTTTCCGATGATGGCACATCGTACACCGAAAAGTGGAACAACCCGGCGTTCGACGTAAAAATTGGCGGTTTTATCGTTTATAACGGGAATATTTACGGCCCGGCCAATGGCAAAAAATTGTGGATGTGCATAGACCTTGCCTCAGGTACAACTAAATATACCGACAGAGGCATGCCTGTTGGCTGCATGGTTATGGCCGACGATATGTTGTACTGCTATTCCGAAACCGGCGACATGGCCCTCGTAAAACCAACCCCCGAAAAATTCGACATCGTGAGCAAATTCAAGGCGTTTACCGGTGCACAGCAGTTTACACATCCGCTTATCGCCAACGGCCGCATGTATCTGCGGTATCAAAACCGGATTAAAGTGTACAATATCGCCCAATAACAACCAAAATAAAGGAACAACAATATGAAGACATCGATAAAACTTTTAGTACTCATTTGGGCAGTAACCACGCTTTCGAACGCACAGGCCGTAACCACGTGGCGTGGCCCCGATCGCGATGGAAAATACACCGCCACCAACCTGCTAAAATCATGGCCTGCCGAGGGCCCGCAACTGGTTTGGAGCGATTCCACGGCCGGCCTCGGCTATACTTCGCCGGCAATGATTAACGGCAAGGTGTACACTGCCGGCATGATAGACTCAACCGGTTACGTGATGTGCTACGATATGACAGGCAAAAAACTGTGGCAAACCGCTTACGGACTCGAATGGACTCAAGGTTTTCCGGGCGCAAGAAGCAATTTGGCATACGATAACGGGGCTCTCTATTTTCTTAGCGGACGCGGTTTGGCACTCAAATTCGATATATCCACCGGAAAAATTGTGTGGCAAACAGACCTACGCGCTACCTTGAACACACCAATCCCCAACTTCGGATATTGCGAATTGCCTTTGGTTGCAGGTAACGAAGTAGTTTTTACTCCGGGAGGCTCGACTGTAATGGCGGTTTTAGACACAAAAACCGGAAAACTATTGCGCAAAGCACCGGGTCGTGGCGAAAATTCGGCTTATTGCAGTGCCCGTTTAGTTGAACACAACGGTCGGAAAATATGGCTCAACATGACCAAAGATTTCTTTTATGCTTTAGATTTCGAAAAGGCCGATACATTGTTTACCATGGCCAGCACCCAAAAATGGACCGACAATTGCAACACCCCCTGGTACGACCAAGCCTCCGGTTCGGTTTTTATAACCAGCCCTTATGCTACCGGTTCAAAACTAATATCATTAGATGCAACCGCCTTGAAACCAACTATAAAATGGCAAAACGAAGCTTTCGACATTCAGATTGGCGGTTATATTGTTCACAATGGTTTTGCTTATGGTTCGGCCATTCAAAAAAGAAACTGGGCCTGTATCGATTTAACCACAGGCACTACGAAATATATCAGCCGCAGTTTTGGCATTGGCAGCATAGTTATGGCCGACGGCTTGCTCTACTGTTTTGCCGACAATGGCGATATGGCCTTGGTTGAACCATCGCCCGAAAAATTTGAGATCGTTAGTAAGTTCAAGGCCTTTAATGGTTCGCAACAGTTTTCGCATCCTGTAATTGCCAATGGGTTACTACTATTGCGCAACCAAAATAAAATTAAAGCATACAAAATATCAGCGGAATAGTACATAATTTTATACAAAAACACGCTGCGCCACTTTGAAAACAGCTCCGGATCGATCTGTTTTTAGAGATTAGGCATAAAATTTGTAGCCAAAAATCCCGTATTGTCTGTAAGGATAACTAATTTTGCAACCGATTTTATAGTAAACGATGAGCGATTTTCGAAAGGGATTAATAATTACAATAGGACTTGCGGCAATAACTTCCGCTGGTTTTACACAGGAACAATCCGGTAATGCCATTATAAGCAACAATTTCACCATTAATAGTCAATTCGCAGAATCGTTGCCACCGGTGCGGCATGTAAATCGGCACGATAGAATAACAAATGCAGAACCGGATACTATTTTCAGTTACATTTTTTCGAATCGCTACCTGCTTATATCAAAAGACACCTCGATATTCGATCAACTCAGGAATCAGCGGTTCAACCGGTTCACCCAAATAACCATAGACCGATACTGGAAACAGGCCAATCCTTACATTTATAAGAATGTTGCGTTTAAACCACATTATCAAAAACTTTACAAACCGGTTTCGGCCGAAACTTATTTCGGAAAAGGTTTTGGACTGAACCACCCTTTCAGCTTTTCTGATAGTATTGAAGCGTTGTCGCCTTACCAGATATTCGCACAAACCACAGCGAATATTTGTATGCAAGCCCCATCGGTAATTGTTACACATTGGGATTTACTACCAGATGCACCCGAGATTAAGATTAACCAAAATACATTCTCTACCAACGATATACGGCAAATGTTTATAATGGATAACAAACTTGCAATTAAGAAGCAGGAAAAATTAAAAGCCGTAAACATTGATAAAAATCTGTGGTCGACCAAACGAAATGCATCGCTTTTTATGAACCAATCGGCTATTACTTACTGGGATAAAGGCGGACAAAATTCCATTTCGATGCTGGCAGTGTACACCCACGAAAGTAACTATGAAACAAAGAATTTTTTGTGGGAAAACGATCTCGAATATAAGCTTGGCTTTCAAAAGCAAGAGGCCGAAGATTTGGTAAAAAACGAAGACAACTTCAGAGCCAGCACCAAAATAGGATACAAAGCCTACGAAAACTGGTATATCTCCGGAAATATCGACCTGCAAACACAGATTTTCGATACTTACGATATAAATAAAAGCAAAACGCAGCCGGTGGCATCCTTTTTTACACCGGCAAAAGTACTTTCGTCGCTGGGGATGGATTTTAAACACAAACAGTTACTATCGGTTTTTGTATCGCCCATGACGTACAAACTTACGTTTGCCGCTTTGGATAAAAACATCGACCTCACAAAAATGGGTATCACCCAAGGCCGAAGTTATCAGGAGTTGGGTGGATACATCAAAACACAACTCAAATGGGCTTTTAACGACCAGGGTGTACTCTCGTCAAAATTGTATCTTTTTTCCAATTATATAAACAAACCCGAAAATGTCGATTTCGATTGGGAAACCATTATCGATTATAAAATCACTTACCTGCTTTCGGCCCGTTTTGCATGGAACATGAAATACGACGACGATGTGAAACTAATTGTTGGCACCAACGATAAAAACAAACCAATTTATGGTAAAAGACTGCAATTTAAAGAGCTTTTCAGTCTTGGTTTTTCATACAGATTTTAATGATACATTACATGAATGCGACTATTTCAACATTAATGAACCATGCTACGGTTCGAAAATACAGCAATAAGGAGATTTCGGAAGCACACTTAAATACCATTCTCGAAGCCGGCTGCCGTGCATCCACCACCGGCAACATGCAACTATACAGCATTATTGTGTCGCGATCGGCCGAAGTGAAAGAGGCACTATCTCCATGCCATTTCAACCAACCCATGGTAAAACAGGC
>QKHT01000177.1 GCA_003249935.1 Bacteroidota bacterium | reverse complement strand
CGGTCTTCAGCATTTTCTTTACGACCCACCAAACCACGCTGATACAATCCATCCACTACCCTACTAACATCCGAACTGCGATCGAGCATGCGCTCTTTTAAAAATCCGATAGAAGCGGGGCCTTCGGCACGAAAACCGCGTAAAACCCTTAGTATATTATATTGTGGTTCGGTTACACCATAACATTTAAGCGATTGCAAAAAACTGTATCCCAACTGTTTTACAGTATACACTAAGTTTATAAACCCTTTATGGTGTTCGTTCCGAAAGCGCCCTTTTATTTCGTCTTCTATCTTCATTATACTTTATTTCAACAATTCGGGATTACGCAAAAAGCCAACCACCCAAACCAAAATTAATACCACCGAAGGCATTACAATGCTCATTCCGCCGGTCATGTGCAAAATAATGGCACCCCCCATATACGAACTCAGCAAAAGTGTGCCAAATTTATTGGTTCTTGGCAAAAGAAACAACACTGCCGAGCCAATTTCGCCCAGCGCAATAATAATCCGCCAATCGGCTAAACCCATTTTGGCCATACCTTCGGGTTGAAGAAACAATTTACCTGCTGCGCTAAACATGAAAAGCGCAAATAATAGTCCGGCGATAACCCACGCCACTATTTTCGTCGTTTTATTAATCTCTGTACTCATGATTTTAAAAATTACTGTTATTTTTTTCCTGTTAATCTTATTACCGATGCTTTACCGGAATGGAAACTACCTTCAGCGAGATTTACTTCTTGTTGCCGGACAGCAATTTCCGACAGTTCCGAAAAATCGTCTCTCAATTCAGTCTCCGAAAAAAGCATAGCTTCGTTGCGTGGCCCACCCGATCGAAAATTCAATTGATCTTTCGAAAATCCCTCGAGAATAACCACGCCACCCGGCTTCAAAAATTGCAACAATTTCCGATGATTTTCGTGCCGCGCATCGGTGTGTGCGTAAATCAACACAATGGCATCGAAACTTTCCGGTTCGCCTGTAAAAGTGTCGAACGAAGCCGCCACATAATCAATGGTTACGTTACAATCAACTGCGAGCCGCAACGCCTTTTCCTTAGCCACTCTACTACTATCGAAAGCCACAACATCCCAACCGTTTGCCGCTGCAAAAACCGCATTCCGCCCTTCGCCTTCCGCTGCAAAAAGCACCTTTCCGGGCAAATATTTCAGCAATTCGCCCTTAAAAAACGTATTCGGTTCCCGGCCATACACATAATCATCAACAGCATACCGTTCATCCCACATATTTGCCACCATATTTTTTTGGTTGAACCCAATCGTTAAACAATGGTAGCAATTTCGTTGAACCCCCGGCGTGGGCGGCGTGGGTATAACGTTTTTGTTGTATCGGCTGAACCAAGACAGATGGTCATGACCACCGTTTCTGCGGCTTCAAGGCCAAAAGCGGCATGAATGCCATCAAAATCGAGACCACTCATCGGGTGCGAATCTACACCAAATTCTTGCGCTGCGACCATTAACGACATTGCCAATAACCCGGCGTTACTCTCAGCAAATTTAAGTTTGCGCTCCTCGCTCGAACCATACAAATAAGCAGCAGCCTGTTTGGCTCCATCCACCACAGCCTGATTACCACCCACAGTCTGCAGCATTTCGCCCCAAACCGGATTTGCATCGCTATAACCTTCTTTATTACCCACAATTATTAGCACTACCGATGCTTCGCGCACCTTATCCTGCTTATTGGCCAAATTAAAGAGTTGCTCTTTACGCTCATCGCTTTTTACTGCAATAATACGCCATGGCTGAAGATTAAATGCCGAAGGGGCAAATACCGCTAAATCCACAATTTGCTGAAGTGTTTCGTCGGAAACCGATTTCGATGTGTCGAAAAAATTTACAGAACGTCGTTCTGTTAAAAGTGTTTTTGTATCCATTTGTTTTATTCTTTTTATAATTACAATTCAAATGTACGTCATAACTTTATACGTTGCAACATATTTAAACAAGAAAAGCTACAACAAATTTGTATTAATCTAATACACTGTTGTTTACAGAATTGTTAAATAAGAATAATTCTAAATAACAGTAACTATGGTTCGTAAAAAATGCAATATTAGGACCTAAATTAATTTGTAAATATGTGCTCAATCTGCAAACACAACAACTGCGCAGCGATAAACAGCCGAAGGCTAATCATCAACGCAGCGATAAACGCCGAAGGCCATCAACAGCCGTAGGCTCATCAACAGCGAAGCGATAAAGAACCAAAGGCTCATCAACAGCGAAGCGATAAACGCCGAAGGCCTTCAACAGCCGTAGGCTCATCAACCACGCAGCGATAAACAACCAAAGGCTCCCCGAAAGTTCAATCAACCGTTTAACTTTTAGCATATACTTAACTTTAGCTTAACCAGCCTATATCGATAATCTAATCAATAAGCCCTAAACACTTATTTAATGATAACTTTAAAATAAAACATGGCAAATATCTGCCACCAGTACTTACAATCGAAGAGTGCGCACGAATATTCGATTGCGTAGATAATACGAAACACAAACTACTTTTGCTTTTGGGATACGGATCGGGGTTGCGACGTAGCGAGATAGTGGCATTAAAATGGGTTGATATCGATTTCGAAGCGTATAAAATAACCGTACGACATGGCAAAGGAGACAAAGACCGGATGGTAATGTTGCCATATTCGGTGGTGGAATATTTGAAAAATTATCGAGGATTGAACCCGAAAGACGAGTGGGTGTTCCCGGGGCAATACAAAGGCGAAGCGTTAAGTACCGGTACCGTACAAGCCGTAATGAGTAAGGCTGTAAAAAA
>QKHT01000178.1 GCA_003249935.1 Bacteroidota bacterium | reverse complement strand
TGCGGCATCGCGCACCACCACTTTCATACGATCATTTGGCAATACGATGTTCTGATTCAACCCCGTAACGGTGGTATTGGCCAACACACCCGAAATTGTTTGAATATCAGTGATTCCAATACTTATATCGTACACATTTGACAAGATATAAGGTATATGTTTGGTATAATTCATATCGTGATGACCAAATCGCTTACGAGCCGTAGCATCCAAACGGTTTTGGTTGCTGCGTTTTCCATCACTCTTAATCGCTTCACCGGCATAATCAACCCATTCTCCGGGTTCAACGACCGAAATCTTTTTTGTAATGGCATCCACAGTCCCAAATCCAAAAGAACCAATATCTTTATTATTGCCACGGTAAACATCCGGCTTACGGTATAATTCACCGGTTGAGACATATTTCATGTAAGAAGCATCATAAACGGTGTCCCTGCCATTTACCCTGTCATAGATCATCCACGATTTGGTCATATAACTCCACCCATTTATGACGTCTATTAATTCGTAGTCGTTTTTAATATCATAAATAGGTTTGAGTCCATCCTTAACCGAATCGTTTATAATTTTATAGAGAAAATACGATTTTCCTTCGGCTCCACAGTTAAATGTAGTAAAGTTATTATAAACGGTTTTACCTGTTCCATATACATCGGGGATGGTAATTCCGGCCAAACCGTCTTTGTAAGGCACCCCCGGCCCACCAACACGCAGGTTTACAATTGGATACAAATCAACACTTGCCCCTAAACCTTCGAATGGAAATCCTCTCATCGCTGTAATATTAAAAACGCCTTTAGACGGAATGGTGGTAGTTATTTGATAGGGATCTATTTTCCATAACACCTCGCCCGTAATATCCTTTTGTGGCCTGAACCCCGGTCTGAGCAACCATTGGTCGATATTCGCATTGTTTTTAACCTGATTTGTCATGAAGGTAGATTCTGCAAAATTTCCGTTGTTTGCGGTGATGAGCATATAATCGGTAAAGTCTATTTCTTCATCGAACGGATTAAAAATCTGTGTAACATAACCATTAGCAAAACTACCCCAGTCGATACCCAAATCGCAATAAAATAAAGAATAATCGAGCACGGGAGCATCCCTTTTTACTTCGAAAGTAAAGGCATAATTTTGGACGATGGTATCAGTCTCGGCCTTAACCGTTACGATGGTTGTACGATCTTCAACATTCCCGGTAAGATTTTTGGCTCTTTTTATCCTGAAGGTAGCTTTATCACTCTGTGGAGTAACCAATATGGATGGCACATCGACAATATCCGAAGGCAATACAATGTTGTACTTTGGTTGACTGTACAAAAAGGTATTTAAAGTATCGGACAAATCATAAGTTGTAGTGTTCAAAAACAGATTTAACCCGGGAAAAACAACCGTCTCAAGATAGGCATTGCGCTCTGGATAATACGGATTAGGCGTAATCTTATACGATTTTTTGCTGCCATCTACCGCTGTTACAACCAACTGATCGCCATACTTCAAATCCGGGCGTTCTATTCCATCAACATAGTTAACCGAAGCGGTACAGCCGTCTTCAACGACTAAATATTTCATGAGTGTATCGGTTCGGATAGCGTAAGGCATTCCACTGATACTATCCGGCGAATAACCGCTACTGATTGTCCATTTTGGATTAAATGCCGTACGTGCGGCATTTGGCACACGTACCGGCCTTACTTTATTAAAAGAAGCCGACGGTGGCAATACATCTGCAACAAATTTATATTCGTTCAACTGATCTGTTGGAGCATAAAAAATGATGGTATCAAGTGGTTGGATATAATGTTGTGATGAGTCGCCGGGACCATATTTAAAATCCCAAGCAATGCTGGACCCATAGGTAAAATTGCGGAATACCGAGTCGCGGTTAATCCCGTACGGAAATACAATTTTATTGTTTACAAGATCGATGCTTATCCCATTTTGGGGTTTAACAGTGGTAATATCTCCGGGCGTTGAAGCTTTAATAGAGGCAAAGGGCAAATCATAATAATTGGTTAACAATTTTCGTGGTACCGGCAACCATTCGGAGTCGATAATAGATGTACCACGCGATAAATTCCAATCGGTATGATTACCTTTTAACACATTGGTTTTACGAATCCAGTGTGTTTGAATTACTGCACCAGCCACACCGGCAATAGGCTCATTCGATGCCTGATCGCTTTTAAATGCATTAAACACATCGACAGCCACACTGTCTACGGTATTGGTTGTTTTATTTAAATAGCGCGAGAACAGACCATACTGTCCGGTAAACCGCATGCTACCACCTACGTCAATCTGATTGGCCATTTGATAAATAGCCTGATTAGAAAAATAACCTTTCGGGTATTTAAAGCCACCATATTCATCCAAGGTCAGATTGGGCGTAGGCAGCACTAACAAAAACGACTGACCCGGCTTAAGAATACCCTGAATGTTACATCGGTTATCGGTTGACCCGATATAGGGTTCGGCCCTATAAATGTAACGGCCCTGAAAAAAGAAATTGGCCAAGTCGACCGTTCTCGAACTTTTGTTAGTTATTTCGAGGAAGCCGTAAGTACTGGCATTGGTAACGCGAACTTCCGTAATAATAACACTGTCATTAGGTATGGTGTCTGCCGGCGAAAGATTTGGCACAGTCACAATGGTTGCTGAAAAAATTTCAGCCGGCCACGTGGCTGCGAATAAAACACACATAATTCCAATGCTTCGAAGCTTTTTGATAGTAGTGGATGTTTTCATATAAAAATGAATTTAATTACTTGATAATCGGTATACTTCATTCTGTTCCCGAAAAAATCTAATGGTAAAGATAGCAGCCTAAAAAACTATGAAACCGAATATATGTTCTATCCATAACGACAAATGTTCACAAAATCAACATTACAAAAGTTACAAAAATTACAAGAAGCGTTTCATTTTTTTGCAAATTAACAATCCCGGTCAGATTTTTGAACACTTGGATATAAAAAAACGGGATAACCATTTGTTTTATCAAACAGCTATCCCGCAAGGTATTTTGGCTGAACCGTATGCTAAATTTCCGGGTCGTTGGCGTGGCGCGTTGCTTGCGAAACCTTTTGAGTTTCGTCGGCACCTTTAAGATATGAAGGCAAATTAAGCCCGGCCAGATTAAACAAATCGTTTAGTGGTGGTACCGTTTTCATCATACCCGACACAAAATTGGCGGTCGATGAGTTATCGTTGGCACCATTGCCCGAATCCCAAACTGTAATTTTGTCTATTTTTATATTTTTCACTGCTTCAACCTGTGTTTTAACAAGTTCGGGCAACTTTTCGATAAGCAACAACTGAAATGCTTTGGTTGGATCGCCACCGGCAGCAGCCACCACTTCTTTATACCCTTCGGCCTGCTTAGTCAGTATTTCAAACAAACCCTTTGCTTCGGCTTCCATTTTGGCAAAAATCGCATCGGCCTCACCGATAGCCGTTACGCGTATACGTTCGGCATTAGCCTGGGCATCGATAATGGCGCGTTGTTTGGCTATTTCGGCCGGAACCACAATATTAGCGATCTGTGTCGAACGCTCGCGTTCAGAACGCGCCAACTCGGCTTTTTGCTCGGCATTGTAAGCATCTTCGAGTGCTTTGGCCTGTTGTACTTTTTCGGCCGAGATAGCAATGCGCAAGGCCTCCGCCTCTTTTTCCCTACGCAATGCATCGGACGATGCAATAGCGATTTTGGCTTCGTTTTCGCCTTTAACCGCAACCGCATTGGCTTCCGACGTTTTTACCCGGGTATCGCGTTGTGCTTCGGCTTTACCAATTTGCTCGTCCTTGGCAGCCAAAGCAATACTTACTTCCCGGTCTTTTTGCGTAATGGCAATTTTAACGTCGCGGTCGCGATGCGTTTCTGCAATCTGCGTATCCTTTTCCCGATCGGCCAGAGCCTTTCCGGTTTCACCAATTTTTTCCTGTTCGGCAACACTTATCTTGGCCTCGTTTATGGCTTTGGCGGCAGCCTCCTTGCCCAACGCCTCGATATAACCCGATTCGTCCTTAATGTCGGTAACGTTAACGTTAATCAGTTTGAGTCCGATTTTTTTAAGCTCACTGTCTACATTTTTCGAAATGTTATCGAGAAACTTGTCGCGGTCGGAGTTAATCTCTTCGATGGTCATGGTGGCAATTACCAAACGTAACTGACCGAAAAGAATATCCTTTGCCAGTTCCTGAATTTGTTCGGAGGTGAGTCCAAGCAGTCTTTCGGCAGCTGTATTCATACTGTCGCCTTCGGTAGAAATGGCAATAGTAAACCGGCAAGGCACATCTACCCGTATATTTTGCCGGCTGAGTGCATTGGTCAGATTGGCCTCGATAGAGAGCGGTTTCAGATCGAGAAAAGCATAATCCTGAATTACAGGCCAGATAAATGCGCCACCACCATGTACACATTTGGCCGAAGTGCCCCCGGTTCGACCGTAAATAACCAAAATTTTGTCCGACGGACAACGTT
Organism: Bacteroidota bacterium; assembly: GCA_003249935.1. Taxonomy (GTDB): domain Bacteria; phylum Bacteroidota; class Bacteroidia; order Bacteroidales; family UBA5342; genus SZUA-561. The sequence continues at coordinate 5,262 of QKHT01000178.1, read as the reverse complement.
TATAACGCGATACAAGAGCCGAAACGGTGACAAAAAACACCACCACGGCCACAACAATGATAATAATGGGTGTTGTAAGCATAATTTATAGCGATTTTACAATTAAAATACTTTTTCCATCGGTGTCTGTTACTCTAACCAAAGTGCCGGTCTCAATTTTTTCGCCTTGCGTAACTGCATCCAGTTCATGAACAGAACCCCGCACACTAATGAGTACTTTGCCTTTGCCCTTTCCTGCGGCCGGAATCGGTAAATATACTTCGGCCTGTTTATTTAATGTTTCGGTAATTTTAAATGTATTATCCTCTGCAAGACTTTGTAGTTGTGTAATAATTAAGAAAAACAACACCACAAACAATACGCCGATAAGGGCCGAAAGGCTGATTAGTAAAACAGAATTGCTTATTGTAGCGTAAAATGAAATACCCGACCAGCTAAACCCCAGTAAAAAATTAATAAGATTCCTGAATGAGAATAATTGAAATGGCGTATCAGCACCTTCGAGATTACTGTCGAAATCGGCTTGCACCCCATCCGATGCGTCGGAACCCATAAAAGTCATTACAGATTGCACCAAAAATATCACGCTTACCGGCATGGCAATGTACCAAAATGTACGCAGTAAGGGATCGAGTGTTGAAAAAAATTCCATTAATTCAGCGTTTTATGAAAAGTTGTAAACGTATTCTTTCTAAAAGTTAATACAACAATCAAAAGGTAAAATAACCAATGGATCACAATATCAATACGATAAACATCGTCAGTTACCCCTGTTTTATAGTTAACAGATACAAACTTAAAACAAAAAATCAATTTTGGCCTATTGAAACAGGAATAATATTGAATGAAATGGCTTCTATTTTTTCTGCTTCACCGGTATTGAACCAAGGATACCCCAACCGGTTGTCAACAATTGTGGCTTTAATACGTTAAATAATCGCACTATTTTTGCACAAAGAAAAATGGGAAACATTTTGCGATATACGGGTACACTATGGTTGCTGATGGCAGTATTTCTGCCCTCGGCAATTCGACTTGTACACCATCATCAATCTTTTGCAAAAGTCAACAACGGCGAAGTCACGCTTTCGGATTTTCGCGAACAATGCCCCGCCTGTGCATTCGAATTCTCTGTATTCTCGGCCGGCGACACGCTTGTATTAAGCAAAGCACTACCGCCTGTTACAGGCTATTACAACCGTTTTTCTGCGGTTCAACCCAAAACCCAATGCAACTACAAATTTAATTTACGTGCCCCTCCGACTCTTGTTGTTTAATAATAAACCTGCCACAAAAAAGGCAACATTCAAAATATAAAAACAACAGAAAAGCAGATATGAAAAGTGTAATATTAATTGCCCTTACAGGGTTTTTGTGGCATGCACTCGATGCCAAAAATACAATTTCGGGCACTATTTCGAACGAAAACGGCCAGCTTTTAACCGGAGCCACCGTGTTTGTACCCGAACTCAACAAAGGCACAGTGGCCAATACTAAAGGGTGGTACGAACTTACCGACCTGCCCGATGGCAAAGTAAAAATACAGTATTCGTTTGTGGGATATACCAACCACTACGAAATGCCGGCACTAAAAGGGGGTAATCTCACCTTAAACATTGTACTACATCAAACGGCCATTGAGGCCGAAGAAATTGTGGTTTCGGGGGGTTACAACGCCACACAGCACGAGAATGCAGTAAAAACAGACATTCTGAAACTCAAGCCAATCACACAAGCCAACTCACCCAACTTTATGGCCACACTGGCACAAATACCGGGCGTGGATATGATTTCCAAAGGCAGCGGGGTGGCCAAACCTGTAATCCGCGGCCTGTCGATGAACGATATTCTGGTACTAAACCATGGTGTACGGTTCGAAAACTACCAGTATTCGAGCCATCATCCGCTGGGTATCGACGAGTTTGGTATCGAAGGCGTAGAGGTGATCAAAGGGCCGGCATCGCTGTTGTACGGTTCGGATGCCATTGGCGGGGTGATTAACTTTATAAAAGAAAAACCGGCACCCATAGGTACGGTAACCGGCGATTACAACATGGCTCTTTATGCCAATAGTCTCGGCATGACCAACAACCTTGGCATAAAAGGTTCGGGCAAAAACTTTTTTGCCGGTGTGCGTGTAGGGCAAAAAACCAATGCCGACTACCTTCAGGGTGGTGGCGATGTGGTGCCCAACTCGCGAAATAACGAGCTTTCGGCCAAATTGAATGGCGGATACACGGGCAAAATCGGCACATTTAAACTCTATTACGATTACACCAATGCAAAGCTGGGCATGGTAGAAGACGAAGCCATTGCAGAGGTAACCACGCGCGGAAGGGTAAATAATATGTGGTATCAGGCCTTAAACACCCATTTACTATCGTCGCAAAACAAACTCTATTTTGGCCAAACTAAGCTTGAGCTGAATGCCGCTTACCAGAATACCGCATTGAGTCATATTGCTGAACCTAACGTGTACGAAATACAGATGCAACTGGCCACGCTTACCTACGAAGCGCGATTTTATGTGCCTATAAACAACCAATCGGAATACATTTTCGGGATTCAGGGAATGAACCAGCAAAACAGCAATTTTAATCATCGCGAAACCATTCTGCTGCCCGATGCATCGACCAACAATTATGGCGCATTTGGCTTATTGCAGTACAAGTTATGGCATAAACTCAATATTCAAACCGGCCTGCGGTACGATAACAAGTCGATACACACACAAACCATCGGCATACCCGCCGAGGCCACTTACCGGCCGGCTATCGACAAACAATTTGGCAGTTTCAGTGGCTCGCTGGGTGCGACATATACCATCAACGAGGCACTTTTGGTTCGAACCAATTTTGCAGCAGCCTACCGTACGCCCAACATTGCCGAACTGACCTCCAACGGACGACATGAACTACGGTTCGAGAAGGGCGATGCTAATTTGGTGCCCGAAAAAGCGTACGAGTCGGATTTAAGCCTCCATTACCACCGCGATAATCTTACGTTCGACGTTGCCGGATTTTACAACAGAGTGAATCACTTCATTTTTATAGCCCCAACAGGCACACAATCGGCCGAAAACCTGCCGGTGTACCAATATCGCCAGACCAACTCTACCCTGTATGGCGGCGAAGCGGGCCTGCACCTGCATCCCGAAGCCGTACGTTGGCTGCACTTTCAAACCACATTTGCCACCGTTACAGGTAAGCAAACCAATGGCGACTATTTACCTTTTGTGCCGGCCAATAAGTTGCGGTTCGAACTTCAGGCCGAAAAAGAACAGCTCGGGAAAGTGCATCATCTCTTTGCATCGGCGGCCACCACCACAGCGTTCGACCAAAACCATACCGCTACCGACGAAACACGCACTATTGGCTACACCCTACTCGATTTAAGTCTTGGAGGCAGCGTAAAAGTCAGCAACCAGATGGTGTCCGTAACGCTGGGTGCCAACAATTTGCTCGACAAAAAGTATATCGACCACCTGTCGACCCTCAAAGAGGTAAACAAGTTTAACCCCGGGCGCAATATCTCACTGAGCATCACAGTGCCTTTTAGCATAAAGCAGAATACCATGTAAACAAATAGTGCCAACCGAAAGGCTGCCGAAAAACCAATCCGGCAGCCTTTTTCATTACTATTGGTGTTTGAACCCCACCTTTATCGCCACTTTTTGGGATTTTGTATCGGCTAACGATGCGTTTCCTTTGCACCAGAATTAATAACAATTAAAAATGAAACGATTTTTTCTATTAGTAGCATTAATTGAATGCATGGCAACCAGTGCCCAAGACCGACTTTTTACCTACACCTACCAAAGCACGGTTCTTAACAAAGGACAAAAAGAGCTGGAAGTATGGAATACCCTTCGCACGGGCAAGGCCAACTATTTTTCGCGACTGGATCACCGTACCGAATTTGAAGTAGGTTTAGGAAACAATGTACAAACCTCTTTTTACCTCAATCTCACCTCAAAAACCGGCTCCACAGCATTGGGTGCAAACAACGTGCTGAATACCGAAACCGAATTGAGTTTTTCGAACGAATGGAAATGGAAACTCAGCGACCCGGTAGCCAACCCCGTAGGCATCGCACTATATGGTGAATATGGGATTGCATCGAACGAATACGAATTGGAAGGAAAACTGATACTCGATAAACGGATGGGCCATCTTACTTTAGCCGCCAATGCCATATACGAAATGGAGCTGAAACCGGAATACACCGGCGACGAACTCGAATTCGAAAAAGAGCATAAAGCGGGCTTAAATGTGGCGTTGGCCTACTCACTGTCGCCACGTTTTGCAGTAACCCTCGAAAACACCTACAACAATGTATTTGCCGAAGGCGAATTGGAACATAGCGCGTTGTATTCGGGCATCGGGTGCTCGTATGTACAGGATAAATTTTGGTTGAATTTCACCGTACTTCCACAAGTTAAATCGTTTAAAGGGGCAACGGATGGTGGTCTGAACCTCAATGAATTCGAAAAGGTACAGTGTCGTTTATTGTTCTCGTATGTATTCTAAACCAAAATTTGTATCGGCCCTTTTACTGGTGGTGGCCGTGGCCTATCAGTGCAGTTCTGCATTGCAACTACCCACCAATCAGGAGGCCGTAGCACTGGGTATTTCGCTCGATACATTAGCCTTGGGCCGGAGGTTGTACATTGGCCATTGCAGTTCGTGCCACAACTTGTATTTGCCCAACAGGCTTACGAAAACCGAATGGGTGGCCGCCATGGACAGCATGCAGGCACCGGCTAAAATAACCGATGCCCAAAAACAGATAATACTACAATATTTACAATCAAAAAGCCGGTTCACCCCCGAATAATTGCAATGCAGCGACTGAACGGCAACCGTAAAATGGCACAAAGCCAACGATAATCAACAGCCATACGACCACCATCTCATAACACAAACAGTCGATCAAGGCACCCGCAATGGTGCCTTTTTTTGTTTTAAAATGTTTTTATGCAGAATTCTTTGGGTCTATTGGTCACATGGCTTTCATCAATATGTTAAAAGTCAGATAGAATTGAAAAAATATTGCGTGTTTGATACAACTACATTGACAATTTTATACATTTGCGAACTTAAATTATTGTTAAAGTAAATATATGAACAACTTAAAAAAGGCCTTGATGTGGTTGACTGTTTTGTTGAACCTCTGGGCAATTCCACTAAAAAGTTTTTCGCAAAACGTGTGGTGCGACAAACAAGACTCGTTAATTCTGGACGAAATGTACCGGAAGTCGCC
>QKHT01000167.1 GCA_003249935.1 Bacteroidota bacterium | reverse complement strand
ACGTACCGAAAACGAGGACTTTGGCGATTTTGTAATACGTAAGGGCATTGTTACCGAAACCAAAGAAGGAAAGGATTTCAGACATTGAAGATGTGTGCCGAAGGCATCCCTTCGGGAAAGATGTGTGCCGAAGGCATCCCTTCGGGAGAGATGATTTGAATTTCTAAAATTCTAAACTTCTAAAAAAACAACGAATAGAACCCCGGGCATATTGAGGTAATATACAGGACTTGCAAAATCTTTTACCGCCATGCGGGTTTTATTCGGATGTTTTTTGGCATCATAATTTATTGTTTTAACCACGTAGGGAATGGAGAGAACAGTCGTCTGCCATCAGATAACGGTAGGGCCGGTCTTGGCTCGTTGTTCCGGGTTTTCTTTAAGCAGGGAGGCATAGAGCACAAGGAGTTGCCGTATTATGGTGGTAAAAGAACCGCAGATAGCTGCCCGCTCGTGACATGCAGTCGCAAAACAGTTCCACTTCCATCTCCTTATAGTAAGGATGAATGACATCGTAATCTCAATCAATACAAATTAGATTCAACCTTCTGAATTTTATTTAAACCCAATCTTTATTAGAGAAATATTATAAATTAAATCGGTTTCAGAGGATAATGAGCGCGATAACGATGTAATTTTGCGCCTTCATTTTCTAAAATACAGAATTAGAATGAAATCGGTGTTTTATCCAAAATTGCTTACCGTACTTAAAGAAAAGTACACCCGTAAGCAACTGATCGACGATTCTATCGCCGGCATAATTGTAGGCATTGTTGCACTGCCACTTTCCATTGCGTTTGCTATTGCATCGGGCGTAACCCCCGACAAAGGTTTGCTCACAGCCATTATTGCGGGTTTTCTGATATCGGTACTTGGCGGCAGTCGGGTACAAATCGGTGGTCCCACCGGTGCTTTTGTTGTAATAATTTATGGCATCGTGCAACAATACGGCATCGATGGCTTAATTATCTCTACGGTATTGGCAGGTATTATTCTTGTGCTTTTTGGCATTGCACGACTTGGCACTGTAATTAAGCTCATTCCCTATCCTTTGGTGGTCGGGTTCACCAGTGGCATTGCCTTAACCATCTTTACCACCCAGGTCAAAGATTTTTTAGGACTGCAAATTACCGACATGCCTGCCGAATTTATAGGCAAATGGCACACCTTGTTTGCATCCCTTGGTAGCATAAACATAACCGCTTTAATTATAGCCACTTCCACGGTAATCATCTCTTTCAACTTTAAATACATCAGCAAGCGGATACCCGGTTCAATTGTGGCCATCATACTGGCTACCGTGGTGGTTACTTATTTTAAACTACCGGTTGAAACCATTGCATCACGTTTTGGCGAAATACCATCGACATTCCCCACCCCACACTGGCCCACCATCGAATGGGCCAACATGTCGGGATACCTCAAACCGGCCTTTACCATTGCACTCCTTGGTGCGATCGAATCGTTGCTTTCGGCTGTGGTGGCCGATGGTATGGTGGGCAGCAACCACCGGTCCAACACCGAACTGATCGGCCAAGGTATTGCCAACATTGCCAGTGCATTATTTGGCGGAATTCCGGCTACCGGTGCCATAGCCCGTACAGCAACCAATATCCGTAATGGTGGCCGAACCCCGGTAGCAGGTATCGTACATGCTCTGGTGTTGTTGCTAATTATGCTCTTCTTCGGCAAATGGGCCAAGCTTATTCCGCTCTCATGTCTGGCGGGCATTTTGGTCGTGGTAGCCTATAATATGAGCGAATGGCATTCGTTCGTGGCCGTACTCAAAGGGTCTAAATACGATATTATTGTGCTGCTGGTTACCTTTTTTCTTACCGTGCTTATCGATCTTACGGTAGCCATTGAAGTGGGTATGGTTCTTGCATCCCTTTTGTTTTTACAACGGATGACTCAGGCAGGCACCATTGCGCCCCTGTCGAAGGAGGTGATGAGCGAAGAAGACTTTGCCGAGGACAACGAGCGATACAATATTAAAAAGGGCGTGGAGCTATACGAAATAAATGGCCCCTTCTTTTTTGGTGTGGCTCATAAATACCGCGAAACTTTTGCGAATCTGAACCTTAAAACAAAAGTTCTGATTCTAAGGATGCGTCACGTACCGTTTATCGATGCCACGGGTGCCCGAAATTTGGCCGAATTGATTAAAATGCTGCACGGTCGCAAGGTAAAAGTGGTACTTTCGGGCGTTACACCCCTGTTACTCGAAGAGTTGGTTCAAGCCAGAATCGACTTTTTAGTGGGCCGTAAAAACATTTGCGAAAATATCTACTCGGCCATCGAAAGGGCCGACGAAATAATAGCCCTTCATCAAACAGAAAAACACACCCACGAAAGCAATTAGAGTATACTGTTTGAGGTGTTCCTGGGGGTTCAAAACGAATTAATAATCAGCTTTTAAAAAAGCCAGCAAGATGTATTGCATATGTTGGCCTGTGTCTGAAGTACCACGAAGGTGTGTGGCTGCTCCACGGTGGTATTTTTCGAGTTGCTGATGGGTTATGCGATAAAAAGTTTTGTGCGTTCAGTCATTAATTCCTTAAAGGCTTTTTATTGAAACTTTCCTTTTTATCACCTAAAATTAATGCAACATTTTCTTTGTATGCCATATTTTTCAATCCCGTAGAGATGTCGCTGGTGGTTATATAATTAGACGCGGCGGTACACGTCTCTACACCTGTATTTGGGCGGTAATTGCGGGGTCAGCATAGTCCGGTTTATTTGGGTAATCCCCAAAATCCTCCGATTCATTCAGGCGGAATGACCTGTTTATAGTACACAATTTTCCACCGTGTAACCCGACTCCGACAAAGTCGTATGTGGTGAATTAATCATCGTTGTTTATTGCGATCTACACCATTTAATAGGTTAAATCCCATAATTATGATTAATTATTTGGGCCATTTTTTCTTCGACAATGGGCAGACGCTCTTCTATCATCAACGGATGTATGTGGGCTACTAAAACTTCTTGCAACATGCCGTTATTGCGAATGTTTTGTAATTGCTCTTGAATAAAAAGGGCGATTTCTCTTTCATCATTCGCTATTTCTTCTACTATCCCTATTCGGTTATCTAATACATAG
>QKHT01000019.1 GCA_003249935.1 Bacteroidota bacterium | reverse complement strand
ACACCACGTTTTACGGTAAGCAGCGTATTATTGGCATCATCTCTAATGACCAAATTAAATGGCGTCATCCGTTTATAATCGGAAAAGCGAAACAACTTAGTAAAGAATCCAAGATTTTCCTCACGGCACAACAACAGCATTTCGCCGGTTGATGGATCAAAAATATCGTAATTATTAGCGGCCTTAAAGAGTCCAACATGCTCCTTAATAAAAAACAGATTTTTATTTAAAATACGTTCCATTTTACTACAATATAGAAACCGAGCTGGAAATTTTCGAAAGTAATCTTTGGGCTACTTTGTTTTTTTCTTTTGTTCAGTTATAATTTCGACACAAATAAAAAACTTAATTTTATATTAGACAAATAATTATACAAAATATCTGAACTTTATTTTTTTAAACACTATTTTTTACATCAAAGAGTAAGAAATAACGCTATTTTTGTCGATTGTATACAAATAAATCGTTCCATTTCACTGTCGGAAACAATCCAATTTAGTTGTACCGACAGCAATAAACGCTGCAACATGAAATACTTTATTCTCAACAAAATTTTTCGAATTACCATACTTACATTGCTTTGCACAGCCATCGTATTTCAGTACAACTCACAAAGCCATTCGCATGTTAAATCCACAGACAATGAGCCCTCGCTTGAAGCTGTAAAATCTATTTTTCCTCAAACATCCCAAATCAAACATGTAAAAGAAAATATCTTTACCGTTACAGATGCAAACAATCATATTTGCGGCACCATACTCACCTCCCATCAGTTTGCACCCGATTATTTTGGCTATGCCGGTCCTGTGCCCGTAATTATCGGGTTGAACCAAAACCACACTATTGCCGGCGTTGCATTAACCGATAACGACGAAACACCACGATACCTCAACCGGTTATACAAACAGTCTTTTTTCGACAACTGGAACAATCTGACTATCGATCAGGCGCAAAAAAAGGAGGTTCAAACCATATCGGGTGCCACCATGAGCAGTTCGGCGGTAATTTACAATGTTAACAAAACACTTTCTACATTTACCGAATCGGGGTATCAATTGGCCGTATCATCCGGAACATGGGTTAATTATATTGCTTTCGTTTTAATAATGATTATGGCCCTCACCATGTATTTTGTGCGAAAAGTTCGAAAATACCGTTTGGTTCTGCTGGTAGCCACAGGCACCATTGCCGGGTTCTGGCTCAAAACAACACTTTCGCTGGCCTACTTTTATGGGATGGCTCAGAACGGCATTGCTGCCGGTTCACAAATTATTCCGCTTACAATCATCTTTTTTGCATTGCTCCTGCCATTGCTATTCAATCGCGCATTTTTCTGCAGCTACCTTTGCCCTTATGGTGCATTACAGGAGTTAGTAAACAAATACTCGCCGTTTAAAGTACGCACCATCATATTTTTACGCAAAGCAGAACCAAGCCTGCGCATCATTTTGTTATCTGCGGCTTTTATTTATATTTTGGTTGAACCTGCGGCTGACCTTTCGGTGTTTGAACCGTTTCCGGCATTTGGATTTACGGTATCATCCATTGCATCGCTTGTGATTGCCGGCACTTTTTTAATTCTGTCTCTCTTTGTACACAAACCATGGTGCCAGTATTTATGCCCCACAGGACAGTTACTCGACCTCACCATAGTTAAGCATTTCGATTCCCAAAAAAAGGAAGTAGTGTCGCCCGTAAAACTATTTGTTCTGTTTATGGCAATAATTTTGGTCATTACCAGCATAAAAACTAAAGGCAAAACAGCGTTACAAATTCCAGACAAGGCAAATTCGGTTCAAACAGAAAACCACAACAAAAAGTCGCTCGGAAGCAAAGTTTTTGCCTACCCCATGCCGGTAATGGTTATTGGTACTTACGACTCATTGCATGTACCCAACATTATGGTGTGTGCCTGGGGAGGCATTTGCAACAGTAAGCCGGCAATGATTTCAATTTCATTGCGAAAAGCCACCTATTCGTACCGAAGCATTGTACTCAACAGAGCCTTTACAGTAAATATCCCTTCGGCCATCGATATAGAAAAAGCCGATTATGCCGGCATTTTTAGCGGGCGAGATGAGAATAAATTCACAACACTTGGCCTTACACCCATCGCGGGTGAATTTGTAAGTGCACCTTACGTCAAGGAGTTTCCGCTGAATATGGAATGCGAATTGGTTCAAACCAACGATTTAGGCAGTCACACACAGTTTATTGGCCAAATAAAAGATGTAAAGATGGACCTCAGTATTATTAAAGCCGATGGAAGAATAGATATGGACCTATTTGAGCCAACTTTCTTTTCTCGCGATGGTTATTATGGTATTGGCAAATATCTTGGACAACCATTTGCTATTGGAAAAAAGTGGAAAGCAGAACATATCCCAACCAAATAGCTCCTATAACATTTAAAAACAATCAGTTGATAGTGTGTTTTCATAAAAAATTACGATCGAAATCTATTTCGAATTAAAATAATAACTATATTTGCAGCCACTTTTTAAGGAAAGTAGGTTTTAATAATTTTAAAAACATCAGAAAATGGCAACAAAAATTCGTTTGGCCCGTTACGGACGTAAACGTTATGCTTACTACCATGTAGTGGTAGCAGATAGCAGAGCACCACGTGATGGTCGCTTCATTGAAAGGATTGGATCATTCAACCCAAACAGTGACCCTGCTACAGTAGATATTAATTTCGAGCGTGCCCTATATTGGGTAATGACCGGAGCACAACCTACTGACACAGTTCGTGGACTTTTATCGAATGAAGGCGTTCTTTACATGAAACACCTTTTGGGTGGTGTGAAGAAAGGTGCTTTTGATGAAGCAGAAGCCGAAAGACGTTTCAATGAGTGGAAAAAGCAGGACGAAGCTAAAACTGCTGCGTATATTGCGACCAAAGGCGACAAAGCTAAAGCTGCTTTCGCAAGCAAGTTGGCAGCCGAAGCCAAAGTAAAAGAAGCTCGTGCTGCGGCTATTGCTGCAAAAAATGCTCCGGCTCCCGTAGTTGAAGAGGAAGCAGCTCCCGAAGCTGAAGAAACGGCAACAGAAGAAACGGCTGCTGAATAATTTGGTTTTTAAAACCAATTATGGCAAAAGATAATGAACCATCGGTTTTTACCGGTGGTTTTTTATTTGATTACCAGCAACGCAATGAAACCGAATAGACCGGTACAGTACACAAAAACGGCCGCTTTAACAACGCCCGACGAACTTCGGCGCAACACATAGTACAATAGTGAAAGCAGGAGGTTCAACCCAAAATACGATGCAAAATTGAACGCAATTGCGGGAGAAACCTTTAGCCTGTTGGGTGAAGAGAAACTGATTTCAAACGGGAAAACGTACTTTTGTATTTTACCTGCCACGGTTTGTTCGTAGCGTTTAATGGGATAATGATAGCGTGCTATCTCGCTAAACGACTTATTATAAACATATTGAGTAATAACAGTATCGCCAATTACAGTAAAAGTACGGTGATTTACATTGTTCGAAAACCGCAGAACATCCTGATTGGGTCGATAATCTGCAATTGGAATTTTGATAAAATTATTCGTTCCGTGTTCAAGAACAAAAATCTGATTATCGGGGGTTAAAGCTAAACCAAGCAGTTCGTGATTCCGCATATCAAAGTTAAAAAAACAAGAAATTCGGAAAAATGAATCGGGAAATGGAAAGGTACTTACAGAAAATGAATCGGAAATCAGTTTAATCTGAAAAAAATTATTGCAAGCATCAACGAAAAAATTTCCATCCATATTAATCATTTTAACCGACTTATTACCATATACAGCCTTAACCGGAAAAACAAATCCTTTGCGAATAGCAGCCATATTCATTTTTCGGGAGAGTAGTGTATCGGTTTGGTTCAATTTAATATTGAAAACATTAAAGGAACTGGTTGCTGAGAAGTAAAAATCAGGTGCATTGGTAAGATTAACGCCAGAACAATTGAGTAACAGATAATATGGTTTTTCAACTATATCGACATCTATCGGATAAATAGACTCGTTAAAATTATTGGTATTTAAAAGTACCGGCGAAACAGCCATACCATCCACCGAATCGGGCATGGTGCCCTCTTTAAGCAGTTTACTGTAAAAGAACAGCGGCAATGCCGATTCGAACTTTTTTTTGGCAATTGGATGCCTGTTCTCGTCGAGAAACTTGCCTCCATCGATTACAAAAAAGCCTTTTTTATCGGGACTATATAAGATGAAGGGCACATTGGTTTTTCCTTCGGTCATCAGTTTATAAACCAATGGCATTAAATAGGCCATGGTGATAATGAGAACCATTAAAAAGCAAATGCGACCGAAATACTTTACAAAGCTATTTTTCATAATTCGTATGAGCCGGTTTTATAGTGATGAATAAAAAATGACGTAGAAAAGAAAAGCAACATCACCAGAATAGCGGCATAGGGAATAAGACAATCAAAAATATTGAGCTGTGGCTTTATGAACAATATAGAGGACTGAACCAAAGCCGTAACAGCAAGAACCATACGATAAGTTGTTTTTTGTGCTATAAAAATCAATACAATTAAGAGATAAGTTGCAAAAGAAAAAAGCCAAAAACAAACAAAGACTTTTGCTGCCGCCAACAACCAAATTAATGTAATAATTCCGGAAAACAGAACCGCAAAAACCACAAACTGCAATGTAAAAAGCAATGTAAGCGCAAGAAGCCCAAAACCCAACATCGAAAAGGAGATGACCAATTCATTCTCGGGCATAAACAACGACAAACGAAAACGGCGTCCGATGGTTTCGGGCAGAAATTGAACCACGCCAAAAATAGCGGCCATCAAAGGAAAAACAGGCAGCATCCAAACAAAAAAGAGATTATTCGACACCATTTGCTGAAACCAGAAAAAACTGACTTGTTTAACTTCTATTTCATGGTTTACGAAAAGGAACAAAGCAAAGGTTGCACCAATTAAAACCAGTAGCATCCATAGCAGAGTGCGGCGGGTTTTGATATATTCCTTATAAAAAACACCTTTTAGCATAGTTAAAATTTTCCGGTTAATCCAATAAACGCATCTTCCAGCGACATTGGAATTGATTTGATTTGTGTTACCTGTATATTAAGTGCAGCAAATGCACCCAACAACTCATTCAAAGCGAGTCGGCTCAAAATAAAGAGTTCATTCTCCACCTGAAAAACGTCGTTTGCAAACCACAATACTTCGGGGTTAACCACTTGTGGTTCAACCAAAAGCACTTTATATCGTGCAATACTTTGCATAAACGATGTTAATGTACCATTAAACAATGCTTCGCCTTTATTAAGCAATAAAATATCGTCTACAAGATATTCCAAATCCTGAATGATATGCGAAGTAATTAATACGGTGGTATTATGGTACTGAACGTACGACTTAAGCGTTTCGACAAAAAGCCTGCGATAACCGGGATCGAGCCCCATCGAAAAATCGTCGAGTATGAGTAACTCTGCACGCTGAGCCAGTAATAGCGCTAATGCAACCTGAGACCGTTGCCCGCACGAAAGTGTTGAAATTTTTTGCTTATCCAATAGTTTAAGTCGCAATGTGAGTTTATTATAGGTTTCGTCGTCCCATTGCGGAAAAAACGATTTGGTGTAGTTAGCGACTTCCTTTAATGTCATATAATTATGCAGCAAATGTCCTTCGAACAATACGCCGATTCGGCGGCGAGTATCAGCCGTCAATTCGTTACTATTTTCGCCAAAAACTTTTACCGAACCGGAATTGGGAAAAAGGAATCCATTAAGTACGTTTATTGTTGTAGATTTTCCGGCACCGTTTTTACCAATAATACCCAAAATACGACCCTTTTCAACCGAAAAACAAACATTTTTGAGTACCGGTTTTTTATTGTAAGCGTGTGAAAGATTGTGTACGTCTATTACAGCCATTTTTTCAGATTGAGCAACAAATTTAAGATTTGAAATTAAAAAGAACAACCCTTTGTGTAAAAAAACTACAAAAACACACCGATACCCATTGACACAGAGATGTCTTTATCAAAGGATTCTCCGTTGTGATACCAGTTTTTATACAAACTGGTTTTTACAAAATAAGTCTGTTGGCTTTTATCAATTAAATAATATTGTATGGAAAAATGAAGAAATGACCTTTCTGTTTTCAGAAATTGATACAAATTTTCCGGAACACTGTTTAAACGCTTGGAAGTAGCGGTTATCGGTGCAAGAATAAGGTTTGATTGTTGATTCAATACTTTTCCAAACGACAATTGTACCGGCAAACGCTGGTGATTAAAATTAAACTCATGGCGTAAAGCAATCGATGGCACCATATTGCACACCAACAGTTCATCGCCGGAAACCCGTTCAGTAAAATAATATAAGCTTTCGAGGTTCAATGAGGCTGTTGAACCTGAATGCAGGGCATTTTTAATATACAATCTATTGTTGGATTGAATTACAGTATTGGTAACAATATTATTGGTAGCCAATATATAGGTTTTTGCCCATGTGGTTCCACCTGATATATGGAAACTATCGACTGTAACAAACTGACTCGCTACACTGCTTAGAATTTTCAAATGGCTATCAAAACCCAATAAAAGGCCGGAAACTTTGGCTTTGGATTGAAGCCCAATACCAACCAGATTTGTATTGAGAGAACCTTTAGGTTTTTCGTAACTTTCGAGATCGCGAATCTCCATTTGTCCGATTCGCCATTCGAACACTGGTAAGACAGACCAATTTTTACTCGCATAACCAATTTGCAGCCACGATTTATATCCGGTTTGTGCGTACATCCTGTTAAAATTATCGTTATCGTTTTGCTGGTAATATCCAAAACCCGAAAACAGGTATTTCGATGGCACAGCCAGTTGTGAAAAATTTTTAAATCCTACCTCTTCGCGATAATAAAAAACACCTTGGGAAATTGATGCCGACCAATTTTTGCTTTTAAAAGTTATCCCTAAATCGGCCGATGAATTTGAAATTTTATCTACACTTTTAGGATCAGAATTACCATGAGCCATCGAAGGCTGGTAGCTTACCGCACCGAACAGCATGTATTGATGGTTCAAACGATAATTGGCCGAACCGGTAAGGCTGCTAAATTGGCCCTTCTCCAGATAGCGACCTTTGTTACCAACCAAAAAGGGATTGATTAATTCGTTCTGGTTTGTGCCGTTAAATTGCTTATTTTGAGCAAACCAATAGCCACTAATCAATGCGCCCTGCAAGGTAAGATGAGGCCGATTAATAATACCATTAGCATGCAGATTATAACCAGAGTGTACTTTACCATTAGTAATGAGCCATGATGAACTATTGTTGGCTACAAAGGCGTTACCAGACAACTGCATATTAACCGAATCGGCATTAAAGAAAACTTCAGGATCATTGATGGAAACGCTGTTGGCCGCTTTGTTTAATGCACTAAAGTTTTGGTAAATGTATTGCCCCCTTGCCACAGGTTCAGCCCAAAATAGTAGAAAAAGGGTAGCAATGTGCAATATTTGAAGCGATTTTTTGTGTGCAGGCATTAATTAAAATCGATAAAAACATTTACTTTAGGCGATGGATCCTGATCGCCTACAAAATCGACAAGCGAGTTATTGGTATCGGCAAAAGTAAAAACGCCATTATTCAACTCCGAAACGCGCCTACGAATACATTTACCGGCTTTTAGCTGATTACACCATACCTTACCGGCATCCAAATCAACAGGCAACTGTTTTATCTGTTTGTCGGGTTCCAGTTTCACTATTTCAACGGCATCCAACACCCAACGCTTATCAACCATCAGAAACTGAGTAGTGGCAGAGCTGCCCGGTTTGGTCGAAAAATTGTTTTGGTTTTGTACAAATTTTTGATAATCGGTACCCGTGGGTAATCGAAACATAATTAACGATTGCCCGGTTGAAGCGATTACCCAGTCGAACGTTGTTTTGGTATTAGCAAAAATGTATTTAAGATTGGGAACTGCCGGATTATCCAAATCCTTGCCACTCAGATCAAAATATGTTTCGTAATCGGCATTCGACAAATTAACAGGTGAGTTTGGGTTGCCATTTATATCGGTTTTATGATCAATTGCATCCTGTGCAATTAAAACACTGGTATGTGGTAAAAGAGGTGTTTGCCTGCCCGACCCGGGAAAAATCCATGTCATTTGTGTTACAGGAATACGCAATCCGGGATTTTGGGCCGGATCCGACCATACAGAAACCTGATGACTGAGCGGATCGATAAAACCAAAACAAACGCCATCGAGGAAGATTGTATCGCCCGAATTATTGTATATTTCCACATACTGATCCGAAAAATAACTCCCACCGGTTAGTGTAGTACATCCGGAATAATAGATCTCCTTGAATATTAGTCCCTGACCAATTGGCTTGATAGTGGATTTAATGATAACCGTATCGGTGGAAGCCGAAATAAGCAGATTGTCGGCATTACCATTAATTACAAATCCACTGTTCGATTTAGATACATTTACACTGTATAAACCAAGCGTAATTTGAAGTTTAACCATGCCATTTCCATCGGTTATTGCAGAATAACTTCCTGTTCCCGATTTTTCTATTGCATTAATTTTAATATTCTCCAAGCCCACGAGCGTATTGGTGGTATCGGCCTGAATTAAAAACACTACCGACTTTTTTGGTGTCAGCTCATCCTTTATACACGACGATAAAAATGCAAGTAACAATAACACTAATCCCAGACCAACCGAAAAATTTCTCATTCCAAATTTTATTAATAAATGCTATTTTTAGCATCAGTTAAAACTCCATTTTATTTCCGAACCGAAATATAACGGCGTATTGCGCCGGTAATACGATCCGCTGCGTTTCGAAATATCGTACCGCAAATAATTAAAAATATTGTTTGCAAAAATTGCTATTCCCAAATTTTTACCTACCTGCCTGTTCAATCTTGCATTAAATTGAACCACAGGCGGATAACTCTCTTGTAAAAAATATCCCGGCATAAAAATATTAATTAGATTCGAAAAAGGCAGTACGTTAGCCTGATTATTTACATCAAAAACCTGTTTATTGTTTCCAAAATCTACATAATATTGCGGATACAGGTACTTTTTTTGAATATTATCATCATAAATACTACCAGACACAGGCGATTCTGTCTTTATCTGAATTTTACCCGTGGCATCCTGATATTTATATCTGTAACGATCGAACCATACAATTTGTGAAGTGAGTGAAAACAGTAATTTATTATTATTGAACCGGATAGTGGTTAGTATGTTGGTCACCAACTGATCACTTTCCACCATTTCGCCCAGTGGATAAACGGCAAACACAGGCATTGCTTTTCCGGCATAGGTAAGAACCGGATAATAAACATCATGGACTAAATTACGGGATTGGGTATACAGGTAACCGCCCACGATGTAAAACCGGCAACCAATCGGAATTATTTCCGGAAAACGAAGACTGAATTCAATGCCCTTTTTGTCAATTGCCATTTGGTTTGTTGGTTTGTAGTAATATGCAAACGAAGTATCAACCCATTGTTTGGCCTCCCGTATAACGCCATCCATCGAATATTTTACAAAGCTATTCTCAAGATATGGTGTGATATTCGGCCCTGCGGGTGTGGAAAATTTTTGCGATGTTACCGGAAAATAAACCTTTTCAGAACCATAACCATTCGAAAGATTTTCTTTAAAAAAAGTAACATTGTAATCTGAATTTTTAAGTTTAAAATTGATGCCGATCTCACGTTTCAGGTTCATCGTTACCTTTAAATCGGGGTTCCATGTTTGATCTATCTTTTTCGAATCGAACACACACAACGTAGGGCCGTTCGATTGGTAAAAATTATAACTTACATTATCAATCCAAAGTGGTTCAGGGGCAAGAAATATGAGCGATGGCATTTTTGAAAGCCGTCCTACACCAAGCGTAACTGACAAACATTTATCGGGCCACAAATGGTTATTGGTCGACAAGGCAATATTTCCCCGCGGACTTAGTGCCGACAAGCCATTACGCCTGTATTTATCCAAATAGAGTTGCGTATACCGCATACCTATGTCGAGCGATGCATTAAAAGCACCAAGTTTTACCATAGACTTATTGGAAATAAAAGCACCGGTGTTATGTAAAAAAGGAATATCACTAAACCTTCTGGGACGAACCGAAGCTACCGAATTGATATTTGGATTGGTTTTCATGTCAAAATGTGTTCCGCTACCAAAATTCTTTTCGCCCAAATATTCCAATCCATAGGTAAATATATGATTCAAGCCCCAAAACCCATAAACAGCATCGGCTTTAAGTTTAACCGAAACATCCACCGGCAGGCCTTCGACCCGGTTTTTAGCATAAAACGAACTCGGTGCATAAATACCTTCTGACAATCCGGGCGACAGTGAGATACTTGTGGGGCGTACTTCGCCATTTGACAAAGTGCTTATTGACTGGCTCAAGGCATTGGCAACAGTAATATTTGCAGTTAAACGTATATTATTTGCCCACCACTTTTTTACGTGTACCATATCATCAGTACCAAACGAAAAACCGGTAGTTTCGGAAGATGCACTTTTTATTTGCACCTCATTTTGCCCCACATTATACTTATCGATAGAAAACCATGTATCCAAATGATTATTACTGAACATAGTAACACCCCAAAGTGTCGTGTTTGTCTGAACCTTTTGGTTGAGGAAATACCGCCGGAATGCATTTTGCGGCTCACGCATGTCGACCACACTTTCCGAAATACCAGCCATAAAATTATACTTGGTTTTATGGTTTGTTTCGAATCCTTTGCTCAAAGAGATGTGCCGGGTGGTAATGTCACTTTTAAGACTCAAAGCCCATGGTTGCTTTCCCGATTGTGTCTGAACCAAGACTGCACCGGTACTCATTTCACCATAATCGCTGGTAGGAATGCCGCGAATAATTTCAATCGATTCAATATTATCGGTAGAGACACGACGGACATCCACACCCGATAATGCAGAACTTGAATAAATGGGTTTCTTTCCGTTTGTAAAGGAATTTAGTTGCATATTGGCATCATTAGACACCCTTTGACCATCAACCATTAACAACACGCCCATTGCCTCAATTTGATCGCTACCGGAAAGGCGTTCATTAATAGTAGATCGTATCTTTAAATATTTAGGTGAAGATAAAGTAGGATTTTCGGTTGCCATACCTGGTTGCAGTTGCATTACATCGCCAATATCAAGGGGTTGTATATGTTCAATTGCTTTTCGGGATAACATGGTACCAGAAACATTCCTGTATTTTTCTCTCGCCACAATTTCCACTTCATTAAGATGAATGGTATTTTTACGTAAAAAGATGATGCCATCTTTTGCAAATACAACGGTATCTAAGGAAACATAACCCAGCGCACTTATCTGAAGATTAATCCGGCTTAAGCCATTCGGGTCAACATAAAATAATCCGTCTTCATTAGTCAGGGTACTTTCGGGTAGTGCATTGGTTTTTACAATCGCATATTGAACCATGGCATTGTCATCGCCCTCCGTCTTGACTATAAATGTAATTGGGTTCTGACCAGCTGTTTTTATACCAAAACAAAACAATAAAAGGATACAGACACAGCGGTTTTTCATGGTTACAAGCCCGATAAATACTAAAATGCGATATAATGACTTTTGATATATGCAGCGGCTTCCTGTCTTGTTGCAAACAGCTCGCTATTCGTCTCAATCCAAACGTCACCAACTTTAGTACCGGCCTTTTCGCAACCATAATCGATGAATGGTTTAAAATCCTCCGTTGTCATACATTTAATACCACTTGGCGAAAAGGAGAGAATTTTGCATTTTATAGGAACGCCAAGTCGCATTAAACTATCAATTTTAATTAATGCCACGCCATAACACTCCACATCCTTATCGAACCAGGAACCGATATGCTTCTTGTATTGTGCCATAGTTTGTGATGCATCAACCGTTAAAATCATTCCCGACCGGCTTTGCTGTTTATTGCACGACAATATTACAACCGGCAATAGCATAAAAAGATAGTATTTCAGATTCATATATTTATTAGAAAACCAGATTGTAATTTTGAGCCATATGCAACGAAATTCCTAATATTTTTGGCACTCATACAAAAATAGAAAAAAAAACTTGCTTTAATTGGCAATTAATAAATTTAGCCCTATTTTTATCGCGTAAAATTCATCTGTGATTATGTTAGTAAAAACCTATGGTTCGGCAATTTACGGCATTAAAGCTATAACCATTACAATAGAAGTAAATGTCCACGAAAAGGGAATAAAATTTTTCATGGTCGGCATGCCCGACTTAGCAGTAAAGGAGAGTCACGAGCGAATTGCTTCAGCATTAGCCGAAAACGGCTTTGCCATGCCCCGCAAACAGGTAACAGTAAATCTGGCTCCGGCCGACATACGAAAAGAAGGTTCATCTTACGATTTACCAATTGCCTTGGGTATGCTTGCAGCAAATGCTCAAATAGATGTACCCGATATAGGACAGTTTCTTATAATGGGCGAACTTTCGCTCGATGGCACGTTATTACCGGTGAAAGGCGTTTTACCTATTGCAATTAATGCCCGTGACGAAGGCTTTAAAGGCATCATTATTCCAGAACCTAATTGCCGGGAAGCCGCAGTAGTTGAAGGTATCGACGTATATGGCTTTAAACACCTTGTAGAGGTCATCGATTTTGTGACCGGAAAAACAGCGATTGAGCCGGTAGTTATTGATTCTCAAAAAGAATTTTTCCAGCAACTGGGAGTAGATGAAGCCGATTTTTCGGATGTAAAAGGGCAGGAAAGCGTAAAACGAGCACTTGAAGTTGCCGCTGCCGGAGGCCACAATATTATTCTAATTGGCCCACCGGGAGCAGGTAAATCAATGTTAGCCAAGAGAATGCCATCCATTTTACCGCCGTTTACAATGGCCGAAGCACTCGAAACCACCAAAATTCATTCGGTTGCCGGGAAATTTGGCCGCAATGCCTCACTAATGACCCAACGCCCCTTTCGTGCGCCGCACCATACTATTTCTGATGTTGCACTTGTTGGCGGAGGAACCATTCCACAGCCCGGTGAAATATCTCTGGCTCATAACGGGGTGCTGTTTCTCGACGAATTACCCGAATTTAAACGCACGGTACTCGAAGTAATGCGTCAGCCACTTGAAGATCGAAAAATCAGCATTTCGCGGGCAAAATTTTCGGTTGAATATCCGGCAAGTTTTATGATGGTTTCATCTATGAATCCCTGCCCTTGTGGATATTACAACCACCCCGACAAAGAGTGTATGTGTTCGCAGGGAATGGTACAGAAATACCTTGCGCGCATTTCGGGACCGCTACTCGATCGCATCGACCTGCATGTGGAGGTTGTGCCGGTAAGTTTCGACAAGATGGCGGAGCAACGGCCATCTGAACCAAGTTCTGTAATTCGTCAGCGGGTTATCGATGCACGAAACATTCAGGCCGAAAGATTTAAACACATTGAAGGGATACATTGTAATGCACAAATGACATCAAAGCTAATGAGAATTCATGTCCGATTAGATCAAGCAAGCAATCAACTGCTAAAAACAGCAATGGAACGGCTCAATTTATCGGCACGTGCCTATGATCGGATTTTGAAGGTAGCCAGAACAATTGCCGATTTGGATCGGGCCGATAGTGTAGGTCCCGAACATATTGCAGAAGCCATACAATACAGAAGTCTGGACAGGGAAAGCTGGGCGGGATAGGCAAGTTGGATGTACAACAAACCGTATTTTGAGGTGTTTGGGTTACAATCAGTCATTCGTTTTATACAGTCGAGAGCCATTAAATACAACCAATTGCAGCAAACAAGATGAAATAATACCGACTGATATTAATATTGTTCATCACACGCTTTTTGCATAATAACACAAAAAAAGTGCGCCAAAGCGCACTTTTTAAAATTTTCGTAACACAATTGAATTATCTGTTTACGTATTGTTTGGTATAATACTTTTCATACTCACCGGAAATCACATTCTCCATCCAATCAACGTTATTCAGATACCAATCTACGGTTAATTCCAGACCCTCTTCAAAATTTAGTGAAGGTTTCCATCCCAAAGCAGCATTGAGTTTGGAAAAATCAATCGCATAACGCTTATCATGTCCGGCGCGATCCTTCACGTAGGTAATCAAATTTTTACTTTCACCACTCGCGCGGTTCAGTTTTTTATCCATTATTTCACAAAGTTTCAGAATCAAATCCAAATTGGTCCATTCGTTATCGCCGCCAATATTGTAGGTTTCGCCAATTTCGCCCTGATGAAAAATCAGGTC
The DNA here is from genome assembly GCA_003249935.1 of Bacteroidota bacterium. Classification (GTDB taxonomy): domain Bacteria; phylum Bacteroidota; class Bacteroidia; order Bacteroidales; family UBA5342; genus SZUA-561. Next base: position 19,288 of record QKHT01000019.1, on the reverse strand, counting down.
AATTGCACGGGCATGGTCAACTACAAACAACCAATCGCGGATATTATCCCCTTTGCCATAAACCGGCAATGGTTTTTTGGTTTTTATATTATTAATAAATAATGGAATCAGTTTTTCGGGAAACTGGTTTGGACCGTAATTGTTAGAGCAGTTCGAAACAATAGTCGGTAAGCCATAAGTATTCAAATAGGCGCGAACCAAGTGGTCCGAACTTGCTTTCGATGCCGAATACGGGCTTTTAGGATCGTAGGGTGTAGTTTCGTAGAAGAAGCCTTCGTCGCCTAACGACCCATACACTTCATCTGTTGAGATATGGTAGAATCGCTTACCCTCAAAATTACATCCTTTCCAGGCATCCTTCGCGGCATTTAATAGATTTACAGTACCAATAATATTGGTATTAATAAACGAAAGCGGGTCAGTAATAGATCTATCGACATGCGATTCGGCCGCAAGGTGGATAACACCATCGATGGTATTTTCACTAAATATTTTATTAATTGCTTCGGCGTTAGTAATATCGGCCTTAATAAACCGATAATTAGGACAATTTTCGATATCACTCAAATTGGCCAAATTGCCGGCATACGTAAGCGCGTCGAGATTTATAATCTGATAGTCGGGATATTTATTTACAAACAGTCTGACGACATGCGAGCCAATGAAGCCGGCTCCTCCGGTAATAATAAGTGTTTTCATCTTAATAATTTATTCTGTTTAATAGATTTTTGCAGAGAACCAGAGTCCTCTGCAAAATTAAGTTATTCAATACCTCTTACTTTCTTCTCCCAGTCCCAAGCCGACTGAAGCGTTTCGGCAAGGGTTTTTTCGGCCTTCCAACCCAACACATTGTTTGCCTTGGCTGTATCTGCATAAATTTGTTCTACATCACCGGCGCGTCGGTCTACGATCTTATAGTTAAATTCCACACCGGTTACATCAATAAAGGTTTTAATGATTTCGAGAACCGAAACACCGTTTCCGGTGCCGATGTTAAAGAATTCGTAGCGGCTTTCATATTTTCTTTCCAACAACCGGTCTATTGCCACCACATGGGCTTTTGCAAGGTCAACCACATTAATATAGTCCCTAATACAACTACCATCGGGAGTGTTATAATCATCACCAAAAACCTTGAGTTCCTGACGAAGACCTGCCGCTGTTTGCGTAATAAACGGCACAAGGTTGGCCGGAACGCCACGTGGAAGCTCGCCAATGATCGCTGTTGGGTGTGCACCAATCGGGTTAAAATATCGCAATGCAATGGCATTAATACCCTGATAGGCGGCCACACTGTCTTTGATAATATCTTCTGAAATACGTTTGGTATTACCGTATGGACTTTCGGCATCTTTACGTGGTGTAGCTTCTGTTACAGGTAATTTATCGGGCTGTCCATAAACGGTGCACGACGAAGAAAAAACAAGATTCTCCACACCATATGTACGCATCGCTTCAATCATGTTCATGAGCGAAATAAGGTTATTCTGATAGTACATCAATGGTTTTTCAACCGATTCGCCCACTGCTTTGTTTGCAGCAAAATGAATAATGGCCTTTAAATCGTTGTGTTTTTTAAAAAATTCGAATGTTTTTTCCCGATCAACCAGATTAAAGCATTCGAATATTGGTCTGATACCCGAAATTTTTTCAATATTATCCACAACTTCTGCTTCAGAATTTGAAAGATCGTCGACTATAACTACTTCAAATCCTGCATTTTGCAATTCTACGACGGTATGCGAACCAATGTATCCCGTACCGCCGGTAACTAAAATTTTACTTTTCATCCTCACTAGCTATTAAGTAGCAACAAATATACATTTTATTAAGCAAATTCTGACCGTTGTTAAAAAAAGAGGATTAATTGTTAATATCTTATTTTGAATTATTGCACGACGAACATTACTTTTGTTGTGTGAAATCTTTAGAACCATATATCGTTAGTTTATTACGCAATCACGATTGTGTAGTGATTCCGGGATTTGGCGGATTGGTTGCCAATGTATGCCCTGCATATTATCATGCCGGACGCAATTTATACCTTCCACCATATAAAAACTTTGCATTCAACCGTAATTTGGAACACAACGATGGTTTACTTTGTAATACAATAGCGCAAAAAGCAGAATGTAGTTATGCCGAGGCCTATGAAATGGTGAGAACCGAGGTACGTACCATTTTGCGCGATTTGCGTATGGGTAAAACAGTTGAGTTGAGCGGTTTGGGACATTTTGTACAGGACAGCACCGGAAACATCAGCTTTGCACCCGAAATAACCATTAATTTCCTACTCGATTCGTTTGGACTACAGGGAGTTATGCTACCGGAAATTGCGCAAAGCGAAAAAACAATTGCGGCACAGGATGAAATAAAAAATTTAAGGTCAAAAAATACATCGCCTCAAAGAAAGCTTGCACCGATGCATTATATCAACTGGGCAGCAGCCGCTGCAGCAGTCGTATTTATGTTTTTTATTTCTACACCGGTTTCAGAAAATTCACGGCTCGACCGGGCAGTGATAGGTTATTATCCTGAATTTATTCGTGTTGCACCCGCAGAGGAGACATCGAAAGCCGCCGTTGTAAAATCAGTTGTTACAACCCATGAAATATTTCGCACGGAGGTTCAGCCAAAAGCAGAAAAAGCAACAACACAAAACGATAATCACACCTTAAATAGTTTTACTATAAAACCTCAGGTTTCGGGTTTATACTATGTAATTATTGGCAGTTTCCCATCGAAGAGTATCGCAAGCAGCCAATTTGCATCATTTAGCAGCAAACCACTCTCCAATCTCGAACTTATTGATTGTGGCAGCAGATTCAGAGTAAGTTGCGGCAGTTTTGCTAACCGTGCCGATGCAGAAAAATTGCTTGAACAGGTAAAATCAAAAAACACCGAATTGGCCGATGCATGGGTTTACAAAGCTACAAAATAGCCCTTTTGTAAACTTTTTTCACCACCTCCTCTTCCACTTCCCAGCACAATTCCTTTGCAGCAGTTTTGCAGTTTTGCTTGAGTGTTTCCAAAAGCTTATCATTAAAAATAATATCTGATATTTGGTTTGCCATCGCATTGGGATTGTGGACAGAAAATATGGCTCCAACCTGATAGGTGTTTACAATACGGGCTATTTCGGGCAAATCGGATGCAAAAACAGGCGTTTCGGCCTGTATATAATCGAACAATTTATTAGGCAGGCTGAACCGGTAGTTGATATTGGTATCCTTATCGAGGCTGAGCCCAAGATCGGCGCACCGCGTATATTGCATGAGTTGCGCATAAGGCATACGGTTTATAAAAATTACCCGACCCTGCACATTATACCTCTTAACCAAATCGGGCAGTAACGGAAACACGTCGCCCGAACCGATAATATATAAAATGGCATTGTCGATAAACTGCATGGCTTCTATCATCTCTTCGGCACCACGATGGATGTTAATTCCGGCCCCTTGCAGGATAAGCATTTTTTTATCCGGATCAATGCCCAGTTCTTCGCGGGTTTTATTTTCGGTAAAAGTGAACCGAGGTGCAATATTACGGACTACGGCCAGCTTTTTGCCATATTGTTGAGCATACAAATTAGCAATGGATTGGTTAACCGTAATAATATTTGTAAGATGCGGAAATATAGCCTTTTCGATAACAAGCCAAACTTTTTTCACCAGTTCGCGGCCCTCAAGTTCGGGCATACCCAAAAAATACTCATGGGTATCGTAAACCAACCTTTTACCTCTAATCTTCGAAACCAAAAAACAAGGAGCCAACGTATCCAAATCGTTAGAAACCAGCACATCGCAACGGGTAAACAATAACTTAAAAAACAACCTGATATTAAACTCGGCATAAAAAAACGGCCCTTTTGTAAAGACAAGCCACATTCGCGACGTACGATAGTCGCGTTTCAGCGGCAAGCTGGTTTTGAGTTTTCGACCAATGACCAATACGTCGCCAAAATTCCGGTTAACGGTGGTAGCCATTTTGTGCACCCGTTGATCGGTAACCAAATCGTTGATAACAGCAAAAACTATACGGTTCATACACAAAAGAAAAACGCCCAGAATTAAGGCTCCGGGCGTTCTGAAATTATTTGAATATTATAGAATATTGTCGAGTTTTTCGGCCAAAACATTTTTTGGCACAGCACCAACCTGTTTATCTACGACTTCACCATTTTTAAAGAATAAGATGGTCGGAATATTTCTGATGCCGAATTTTTGACAAGTATCAGGACTTTCGTCCACGTTTAGTTTGGTAATCACAACTTTACCATCGTATTCCTGCGAAAGTGTTTCTACAATCGGACCAATCATACGACATGGACCACACCATTCTGCCCAAAAATCAACAAGAACCGGCTTATCTGACTTTAATACCATGTCCTCAAAATTCGAATCGTTTACTTCAATTGCCATTTTATAAATATTTTAATTCATTCTACGTAGTACACAAATGTACTTAACTAAATTTTTTAATACTAACAGAACTGATGAAATGTTTCAACAATTTTTTAACCATAAATCCATTTTACACCGTTTTTGTTCATGCAACAGATAAAAAAAAGTAAGATCGGCACACTTTTAGCAATGCCATACCAGTTAAATCACGATTTTACCTTATGGCTGAACCATTGGTGTAAGCTCCCGTTTTAATTTTAGGTGGCGATTGATTACTTTTGTAGAACAATCAGTTCGCCATATACAATTAAATAGTTAGAGCAGAATGAAGAAAGACAAGTTAAACGATAAAATTCGTAACCTTATGGATTTCGAAAAATCCGATTTTTTTGTAATGGAAGAACGCATTGATGTTACCTTACAAATGAACTATTTTAAAATGGTTCGAAAATTCAAAGGTATACTTAGCACCGATGAATTGTGCCAGCAAGCAATAGAAATACTTTCGGACGAAAATGCCGAGGCAAACGAAAAACAGATGGTTATTGCAGGTTTGGCCGCGAGCGGCGATGTGGAAGCCTTTAGAATTGTGGAGAAGTACCGCGAAGTAGCCGACGAAAGCATGAAAGAATGGATGACACTGGCTTATTACGATTTAAAGCTGAAAATAGAAAGTAAGCTGAAAGATACGCCCCAAATTTTTGTATCAACGGGCCTTGGTGGACGTGATGGCAAATTGCGTTACTTTTTCGTGCTTTTTCCCACGGAAGAACTTGTTTTATTTTCTGAAAGTCACCAAAAATTTATCGAAAGTGAAGTAACTTATCTCTTAGAGAAAAACGAAGGAATTGCCGAAAATTTCGAAAAGAATGTCCGTTATATTTCTTTCGAAATGCTTTACCCTTTTCACGACAATCTCGAGGAATTGATAGAAAAATTATTAGAAGCCTGCAACCAGTTGGGGCCAATAATTCTCGACAAATTTATTGTTACAAATATGAAAAGGATGAATGAAATGGAAATATTCGATTTTCTTGTTAACGGCGATGACTTTGAGGAAATCTCCCGAATGGAAGATACAGACAATTCCGAAACAGACCTCAAATAATTCTTTAACTCATGTCAGCATTCTGATACTCATTACTTAAAAGGTATTCGACCTCCGAATCCGGTGCGTCAGAGGCATGATGGTCAATCACATTTTCAGAACAGTCCCTTGATTTTTTTATTAACGTAAGACATGGGCTTTTCTTTTTACAATGTAAATTTTCCACAAAGTTGATAGCATCGCAAAGCCCGTCGGTAAATTTTTTCAAATCCTCGGTATAAACAAATACTTTCTGTTTTTCGAAAAAAGTTTCGCCATTTTCGTCGGTAATGCGGCGACTTTCGGTTATACTAATAAACAAATCATTACTTCTGGTCTCTTTTACATCAAAAAAATAGGTTCTTTTGCCAGCTTTAACTACCGAAGAATAAATCTCCGAAGCCCCGTTATTGTTGTTTCCCTTCATTATATCTAAAATTAGGCTATTTTAACACTCAAAGATGGCAACAATGTATTGATATTCAAAATGAAAGGGACACTGATTTATGTGTTTAACAACACATTTATTAAACAAAAAGCCGCTTTAAGGTTTTTAAAGGCCTAAAAGCCATTGATTCGTTATATTTTTGTGATTATGATTCTACGATTGGTTAAACTTAATATTGCCCAGGAACGTCGCGAGGACTTTCTTTCGGCAGTGACAGAAGTGTTTGAAACAGTAGCCAGCTCGGCTGGATGTTTGGGAATAGAGATCTTATCGTCGGCCGAAAAACCCGACACATTTTTATCGCTGAGCCGGTGGGAAAGTGAAGCCGCGCTGGAGGCTTATCGCAACGATACCGTATTCGGCACATTATGGTCAACGATTAAGCCGTGGTTTTCGACTCCGGCAGAAGCGCAAACCTTTGATATTCCCAACTTTTCGAAGCCGGTTCACACAAAAGCCGCCGGAATGCAAAAGTTTGGTTCATTACTCGAAATTATGGACCGGTTACGGGCAGAATGCCCTTGGGATAAAAAGCAGACACTCGAATCGTTGCGCCATTTAACCATTGAAGAGACTTATGAACTGGGCGATGCGATATTGCGCAACGACTTGAATGATTTAAAAAAAGAGCTTGGTGATTTATTGCTTCACATTGTATTTTATGCCAGAATCGGCGAAGAACAGAATGCATTCGACATTGCAGATGTGATTGATGCACTGACGACCAAACTGATATACCGCCACCCACACATTTTCGATACGGTTAATGTAAAAGATGCCGACGAGGTGGTTCAGAACTGGGAAAAACTAAAACTCAAAGAAAAAGGCGGCAATAAACGTGTATTAGAAGGCGTTCCGGTATCGTTACCGGCCATGGTAAAAGCACTGAGAATACAGGACAAAGCACGCGGCATAGGATTCGACTGGACCGAAAAAGAGCAGGTGTGGGACAAAGTGCGCGAAGAACTTGGCGAACTCGAACACGAGATAAAAGTAAACGATGTAGAAAACATCGAAAAGGAGTTTGGCGATCTCATATTCAGCATGATCAACGCTTGCAGATTATACGGGGTTGATCCGGAGAGTGCACTTGAGCGGACGAACCAAAAGTTTATCAGCCGTTTTGGGTATCTTGAAGAGAAAACCATTATGGCCGGGCGGTCGCTAAAAGAGATGACTTTAGAAGAGATGGATGTATATTGGAACGAAGCCAAACAACGCGAAAAAAATGGGTAAAGCATTTAACCTCACATCGGAATTTCAACCCACAGGCGATCAGCCGGAAGCCATCGAAAAGCTCGCCACAGCATTGGCTCAAGGCCAAAAATACCAGACCTTACTTGGTGTAACCGGTTCAGGCAAAACATTTACTGTGGCCAATGTAATACAAAAATTACAAAAACCAACACTGATACTCAGCCACAATAAAACACTTGCGGCACAGCTTTACAGCGAGTTTAAGGCTTTTTTCCCGGATAACGCGGTAGAGTATTTTGTGTCGTATTACGACTATTATCAGCCGGAGGCCTATTTGCCTACAAGCGATACTTACATAGAAAAAGACCTTTCGATAAACGACGAAATTGAGAAACTGCGTTTGGCCGCCACATCGGCACTGCTTTCGGGGCGACAGGATGTGATTGTGGTTTCGTCGGTATCGTGCATTTACGGTATGGGTAATCCGGAGGACTTTTTCGCCAATGTGATTTCTATTGAGGTAGGCACCAAAATTACCCGCAACCATTTTCTTCGCAAATTGGTGGACAGTTTGTATTCGCGCAACGACGTGGAGTTTAAACGCGGCACCTTCAGGGTAAAGGGCGATTCGGTAGATATTTTTGTGGCGGACAGCGATTTTGCCTTCAGAATTATTTTCTGGGGCGACGAAATTGAGGAAATTCGCATGATTGACCCCATTTCGGGCGACACCATAGAGAAAACCACTAAAGCACTGATCTACCCCGCCACATTGTTTGTCACCACCAAAGAACGCATTAACAGTGCCATTTCGATTATTCAGGACGATATGATGGAGCAGGTTCGATTCTTTCAATCGCAGGGCAAACCATTCGAAGCCAAACGCATAGAAGAACGGGTGACGTACGATTTGGAAATGATTAAAGAACTGGGGTATTGCAGTGGCATTGAAAACTACTCGCGCTATTTCGACGGACGAAAACCGGGGGCGCGCCCATTCTGTCTGCTGGACTATTTCCCAAAGAACTTTTTGATGGTGATTGACGAAAGCCACGTCACCATTCCGCAACTTCGTGCCATGTATGGCGGCGACCGTTCGCGAAAAACCAACCTGGTAGAATACGGCTTCCGATTGCCGGCAGCCATGGACAACCGTCCGCTTAAGTTCGACGAATTCGAAACCGTGATAGGACAAACGATCTTTGTTTCGGCCACCCCTGCCGATTACGAACTTGCCAAATGCGAGGGCGAAATAGTAGAACAGGTCATTCGGCCTACGGGGCTTATTGATCCGCAAATAGTGATTCGGCCCACTGTAAATCAAGTGGACGATTTGCTCGAAGAGATACGCATTACCACCGAAAAAGAAGAACGTATTCTGGTCACCACACTCACCAAACGCATGGCCGAAGAGCTCTCCAAATACCTTTCGCGCATGAGTGTGCGTTGCGAGTACATCCACTCGGATGTGGAAACGCTTGACAGAATAAAAATCATTGAAAACCTGCGCAACGGCTTTTTCGATGTACTTATCGGGGTGAACCTGTTGCGCGAGGGGCTCGATTTACCCGAGGTATCGTTGGTAGCCATTTTGGATGCCGACAAAGAAGGCTTTTTGCGTTCGGCGCGCTCGCTGACTCAAACCGCAGGCCGTGCCGCACGCAACATTAACGGGCGGGTCATTATGTATGCCGATGTGATAACCAACAGCATGCAAAAAACCATTGAGGAGACCAACCGTCGCCGTTTGAAACAGTTGGATTACAACCTTGCGAACAACATTACGCCGCGCAGTGCCACCAAAAACAAGAGCGCATTGGTATCGACCGAATCGCCACAAGATATGATGATGCCCAAAGCATATGCCGGTCCGGATAAAATTGATGTGGCAGCCGATCCGTTAATTCAATACATGGATCGTACAGCGATAGAAAAAGCCATTGCAGCGGCACGAAAAAAGATGGAAGAAGCAGCCAAAAAACTCGAATTTATTGAAGCCGCCCAATACCGCGACGAAATACGATACTACGAAAGCAAATTGGGCGATAATACTGCAAAAAAACAGAATCACACATAATTCTAACTGAACGAATATTGCCAAATTTCGTTGAGTTTGTTATGTTTGCAACATAAACAATTACAAAAAATGAATCAATTCGGCACTTATTTATATCGCGCATATAATCTTTTTATTTTTTACCCTTATTATTTTGTAGTTAACAACTTAGTTTGCTTATTGTATCATTTTCTGTTCCCCATAACGCGTTTGCGCCGTGGGCACTGGTTGGGTAAAATATGGGGCAGAGCTTACACCCTCGGTGCCGGAATTAAAGTAAAAGTAACCGGAATCGAAAACCTCGACCCAATGCAATCGTATGTATTTGTAGGAAACCACAGCAGCGCAGTAGATATTTACGCCGTACATGGTTATGTGGACCGTAACATTAAATGGGTACTCAAAAAGGAGTTGCTTAAAGTGCCTTTACTTGGCACCGCCAACCTGCTTATAGGCAATGTGCCGGTTGATCGTAAAAACAGCATACAAGCCATGAATGCACTGAACAAAGCAAAAAAAAGGATAAAAAACGGTATCAGTATTATCTTTTTTCCTGAAGGCACCCGCTCGCGTACCGGAAAATTATTACCGTTTAAGCGGGGTGCATTTTTGTTTGCAATCGAAACACAACTGCCTATTGTGCCAATGACAATTAAAAACGCCAATATTGTGGCACCGGCCGACTCCATTTTCATGAAACCGGGCACGGTAGAAATTGTGATTCACAAACCGATACAGGTAGCAGGTTACGACAAAACAACAGTAATGCGTTTGGCCGGCGAAGCCAGAGGAATTATTGGCCGCGAACTCGGTCAGTTATGAAAACCACCCTTATTGGGTTACTCCTTGTTTGTTTATGGCTGAACCAAAGCCATGCCCAATCGAGCAATAGTGCGAAGGCCAGGAAGATGTACGAAGCTTCGGCAAAGCTACTTTTGGATCGCAAAACCACCGAAGCCATTACCTCATTAAACGCCACCATTTCAAAATATCCTGAATTTGGCGAGGCGTACTTACTGTTGGCCAAAACATACAGCGAAAAAGGCGAACCGGACAAACAGTTGGCGATTCTCGAAAAAGCCATACAACAACCCACCAACAGCAATAAATTCATCTATCTTCAACTGGCATTGGCCTGCGAAAAGGCGTGCATGCCCGAAAGAGCACTCGAATATTATACCATCTGCCAAAGCCGGTTCAGCCAAAACGATAAAAGGTATGGCGACATTGTAACCATTGGCATTAAAAAAGCAACCACCGCCATAACATTGCAAACCACACCTTACAACTGGCATCCGCAATGGCTGGGCGAACTTGTAAATACGCCTTACGACAACTACTGGCCATCGGTTTCGCTCGATGGACAAACCCTGATATTTACGGTAAATGAAATAACCAAAGGCCGTGGCAACGAGCAGTTTTACACCAGCGAAAAGTGCGACACCGGTTGGCAGCAATCGCAACCGCTGCCCGGCAGCATTAATACAACCGACAATGAGGGCGCGCAAACCATCTCGCCCGACGGCCGCTATCTCTTTTTCACTGCATGTAACCGTACCGATGGCTATGGCAGTTGCGACATTTACTTTGCCAAACGCAACGGCGATGGCTGGAGTGAACCGCAACCGATGCCTTCGCCGGTAAATTCGCACTATTGGGAGGGACATCCGTCGGTAACGCCCGGCATGTTGTTCTACTTTGCCTCAGAGCGCCCCGATGGCCATGGCGGCCGCGACATTTATGCGGCACAGTTGCACGAAATGGCCGATGGCACGCTTACCGCCGACAACCTCCGCAATTTAGGCGACAGCATCAACAGCCCGGGCAACGACGAAGCACCGTTTATTCATCCCGACGGCAAAACACTCTGCTTTTCGTCGAACGGTTGGCCCGGCCTTGGCGAAAGCGATATATTTGTGAGTCGCCGCAAATCGGCCACAGAATGGCAAACGCCTCAAAACCTTGGCGCACCACTCAATACCTGTCGCAACGAACTGGGCTTTTGCCTTACATCCGACGGAACCACAGGCTATTATGCTTCGCGCACGAAGGACAGCACCATGGGAAAACCACGGCTGCAACTTTTTTCGGTAAAAATGCCACAGCAGTTTATGCCCGAACCAATAGGCATACTAACCGGCAGAATTACGGATTGCCGCTCAGAAAAACCACTTCAGGCCACCATTTTGGCTGAACCACTTGCGGCAGGCAGTGGATCGGTAACCCAATCGGATCAGGCCACCGGACAGTTTCACATGGCCTTACCGAAACAAACCTTCGGCATAACCATTTCGCGCAAAGGATATGTGATAAAAACCCTTCAAACAGACAGCAACATGGTTCAAACCATAAATATTTGTTTAGAACCAATAGCCAAGGGAGCGACCATTACACTACCCGACGTGCTTTTCGAAACGGCTTCATTCCAAATAAATCCGCAGGCACAACCCACCATAGCACAAATTGCGGAGTTCATAACCGAAAATCAGAACATGTTGATTGAAATAGCCGGCCATACCGACAATACCGGCAGCATGGGGTTCAACCAAAAACTATCGGAACAGCGGGCACAAGCATTATTTGCAGCCCTTATAAAAATTGGGGTGAACCCACGGCAAATGACGTGGAAAGGTTACGGCAGCACGAGTCCGGTAACCGATAACACTACCGAAACAGGCCGGGCACGAAACCGCAGAACAGAAATTGTAATTATGAAGGCAGAATAGGATTTTTTACGGTTTAACGATGATAAAATTTCTGAATGCGAACAACGATCTTTTAAAAATTTTCAATTCGAGAAACGTCACGAACTTTTTACGAGCCTTTTGTTTTTTACGGTATTCGCCCGAAAAATCGAGTTCGTTATGCCAATCGAAAGCAGCAATCCGTTGTTTCATTACAGCAGGATGATCACCGGAAAACGTTGCGTAATCATTCATATAATGGTACACACGTTTCATGGCATCGAATTTCAGTTTTTCAACATCGGCATTTCCCGAAATATGGTGATTCCACATGTCTAATTTCTTTATCATTAGTCGTGGTGGGCGAACCCAGCCATAGTGAAAAATGCGGCAATTACTCTGTACTACGTTGAGTTTTCGTGTATTTTTCTTTTGAAAATAGTCGCGACCATCGAATTCGGGCATAACCCTAAACGACTGTGCATCGCGCCATGAGTGGAGATCTTTAACAGGCTTTACGATGCGTATTTCCTGTTTATACCATCCGTGCTCCACACGCTGATGGCAGTAATCGCCCCAAAAGTGAATGTAATTGAACAAGATACCTTCGACATCCGGATTTTTTTCGTACTTAGCCATGAGCAACCGGAGCGGTTCGAGATCGTCTTCGTGCACCACCTCATCGCTTTGCAGGTAAAACAACCAATCGCCCGAGCAATGGCTCATGGCCAAATCGGTTTGGTGTGCCAGTTCCATATTTCGGGGAAACGACTTTACATCCCATACCGTATCAATAATTTTAATTTTATCTGAACCAATGGATAATACAGATTGGCGGGTATTGTCGGTGGCCTCGCAATCGCCAAGTGCCACAATAAATTCATCGACCAGCGGCAGAATGCTTTGGATTGACTCTACAATCGGATAGTATAACTTGCCTGCATTTTTTACGATGGTAAACCCACTAATCTTCATATTTACTAATTTTTCGGGATGTAAAAATAAGCACAAAAACCACAAAAATTACCGCCAATAGAGAGAAATGAAGATAAACCGCCGATTTCTTCGTTATGGAAAATAAATATTAGTTTTGCAGAGCAAATAACTCAACAAATTTTTCGGGAAAATCAAGCGTTCGAATTAAACGCCCGGCTCAAGCGAAAAATTAAAAAAACATGCGATGGACCAAAGCAACAGGGCACTCTTTACAATAGTTATTCCCACATGGAATAATTTGGCATTATTACAATTGTGTATTGGCAGTATACGCAAAAACAGCCGGCATACCCATCAGATTGTGGTACACGTTAATCAAGGCACGGATGGCACCCTCGAATGGATAAAGGACCAAGGCATAGAACATACTTATACAGCCGAAAACTGTGGCGTTTGTTATGCCGTAAATCTGGCTGCAGCAAAGGCAAATACCGATTATATCGCTTACATTAACGACGACATGTATGTTTGTCCCGATTGGGATCATTACCTTTGGGAAGCTATCCAATTGGCAAACACCGAGATGTTTTACTATTCGTCGACAGCAATAGAGCCAATAGATGTGGGTAAAAAGTGTGCCATAACACACAATTATGGTCGTACAATTGAATGTTTTAATGAATCGAAGCTATTGTTGGAATACGCACAACTTCCGTTTTACGACTGGAACGGCTCCTCGTGGCCGCCCAGTGTGGTTCATCGCAACACATGGATAAAAGTGGGAGGTTACAGTCCTGAGTTTTTTCCGGGATTTTATTCCGATCCCGATTTTACGATGAAACTATGGCAACTTGGTGTGCGCGATTTCAGAGGCATTTCAAAAAGCCGCGTGTATCATTTTCTGGAACAATCGACCAATAAACTCAAAGCACAATTAGTAAAAAACAGCAGTCATCTTTTTTTACACAAATGGGGCATTACAGCCAATGCTTTTTACAAATTCTACTTAAAAATGGGTGAAAAATACTCAGGTCCGGTTCAAGAACCCAAATTGCAAGGTGCATTCAGGCGAAAAGTATGGGCAGGGAAGCTTAAAAGATTATTTGTGTAACTCTTCATTTGCCTTTGAGCAAAAGTATTTAACAAGAGCCCGGGCTTGATTTTCGCATGAATAGTGCGCCCGAACTTTATTAACCGACAAATCGCGGGAGCGCAAAACCTGCAAACACTCCGCAATACTATCGTTATAATCTTCAAGAAAAACAATACCATTATAATACTTCGATAGTTTTACGTACGACGGTATTTTATTGGCAATAACAGGAATACCCAACCCTGCAAAGACCAAGGCTTTAAACGAACTATGCCCCTGATTATAATGGTCGTTAGTTACACGGGGTAACAGAGCCACATCAATCTTTAACAGTTCGTTGGGGAAGGTTTCATAATTCCATTCCACAAGTTTAAACCTGAATTTAAGTTTCGAAAAATCATAATCATTATTCAGGGTAATGAGAATTATATTATCATCAATTGATTTTTGATATTTATTAAGAAAATGAGCTTTATGTGGAACTCCCGACCAGCCAAATACAGGATTAACAAGGTTTACATTGACTTTTGTGGCATTAAAATGGTTCAGATCCAAAGCATCCTCCATGGTAAAGGTCGAAGCAGAATATTTGATGGCTACGTCGGCAAGATAATGAGATGCGGTAATAATTCCATTTGAATGTTTACCTATCTTTTTTGCATATTCGGCGCGTTCGGATGAAATTTCTTCATTTTCCTCGAATATATTTATACAGGTATCGAAATAAACCTTGCCACTTATCATTTTTAAATACCTGAGAATGTAATAATATTTCCGTTTGGATTTACGAAACAGCACAGCAACATCATAGGTTTTAAAGTAGTCGTTGATATATACCTCACATCCAAGATTACGATAATGTTTCACCATTTGCAGGATTCGAATCCACGTAGATGCAGCCACTTTATTGTAGTCCCGGTCAATATTCGTAAAAAAGAGGCCTATTCGTATGCCTTTACAATTATTGTACATCAAGATTTAATTTATATCCGGATGGCACTAATTTTTCAAATGAGCCAAAATTTTATCTGCAAGTACTTCCCAATCGAATTGTTCAATATGTTTTCGACCGTTTATCCCATACTTTTGGCGAAGATCATATTGTGTTATCAACTTTTTTAAAGCCCGATAAATAGCAAAACGATTTCGTCTGATGACGATACCGGTGTCCCCATCTTTCAGTATATCCATTGTGGCAGAGCGTGTAGCAATTACAGGTAGTCCGCAAGCCATTGCTTCGGCCACGGTATTGGCCCATCCGGCTTTTTTTTCGGCCGCCACAAAAATATCGGCCCGTTGAAACAGTTCGAAATGACGCTCAATAGGGTGATTAATTACAAAATCGCAGGGGACAGTTGTCGAAAACGCTTCGAATGTTTTCTGCATATTTGCATCCACATGTGTATCAAACAAAAGCAAACGGATGTTGTATTTATTTCGGTACAACCGTTCGCAGGCCTTAACAATTAAATGTGTACCCTTACGTTTTTCGGCAAGCCTGCCATAAGCAATAATTGTTAATGGCTCGTGGTTTAATTTTCGGGGAATGGGATTTGGTCGAAAAAGTTGAGTATTTACGCCCCCGATAGCTTTAAATGTTTCAAGATTATATTTCGTTTTATCGTGTTTGTAAATATTGGATGAACACGCAAAGACTTCAATTTCGGGATATTTCGTTACCTTTTGCATCGGTTCACTCTGCCGGACATGATAAAAGATTCGTCGTTTGGCATTGGCTGATCGCAATGCATCAATCAACCCAATTTCGGTAAGAAACAATGCATCGAGACAGTCATTATTCAAATCGCCAAACGATTTCACTTCAACCTGCGACTTAATCCAATCGGGCTGAGCCCCATCAGGGGTAAATACAGTAAACCGGTGACCTTTATTAATAAAATGACGACCAAGTTCGAAAAATCGCTTTACACCGCCATAAAGCTTTACATGTGGAAGAATAACGCCTAAATGCATACTAAATTATTATTATTCGAGCTGAAAATTACAGGAAGTAATGGCCAATGTATTGACCGTTAACCGATAAAAACAAATCTCAGCCGCAAAGTAAACAATAAGAATTTATTATACCGCACAAGCGCCCCAATAAATTATAAAAAGATTATAAACACAAAGGTTCAACCGGAAATCAAAACAGACCTAAAGCGTCTGTTATGCATTCAATATTTTTTGGTAATACGCCATCATATCGGCGGTTACTTTTGTTTTGTGGAATCGCGAAGCAAATGTAAGGCCATTCGATGCCATAGTTTCCTGAAGTTGGCTATCGTTAAGTACAGTATTCATTTCGGCAGCAAGCTGTGCATTGTTACCAAAATCCACATATCGTGTATCGGGGCCGCCCACTTCGGGAAAACAGCTACCGGCAGTAGTAATTACCGGCGTTCCCGAAACCATGGCTTCGAGAATAGGAATTCCAAACCCCTCGAACATCGAAGGATAGACAAACACTTTGGCCATTTGATAGAGTGCCGGGAGATGTTCGTTGGGCACGCCATGCAACAGCAAAGCCTGCGATTGCAGGTTATTACTTTGCACAAAGCTATTTACCTTTTCGGCATATTTGGTTGCTTTGCCAATGGCGACCAAAGGCATATCAATATGGCCGGTTACCATGGCCTCGAAAATTCCCAGCAAATTTTTCCGGGGTTCTATGGTTCCTACATACAGTATAAAATCGTTGGGCAAATTGTAAAGTGTTTTCACTTCGGCCTTGCGTTCGTCCGATACCGGTTGGTAAAAAATGTCGTTGCAACCCTGATAAACAACCTCAATACGTTCGGGGGCTATGTTAAAATAATGGCATACATCGGCTTTACTCTGCTCGCTGATGGCGATAATACCATGAGCAGTTTTAAGAGCATGTGCATATTTTCGAGAAAAAATATACCGATAAGAGGCATCAAATAATTCGGGATAACGCAGAAAAATGCAGTCGTGCATGGTAACAACCAATTTTGTTGTGGGGTTGAAATGATGGGGCAATTCGTGGCTTAAGCCATGATAAATATCCAGCAATTCGGCTTCGGAGGTTCCGCCAATACCATAACGCCGCCACAACAGGCGACCAATACCCGGCATACCCGACGATGGCAGCACCACGCTTGCCGACGGGCTCTCCGGTTCAGCCACAATACCACCCGGCTTGGGACTAAAGAGCAGATACTGATTTTCGGGAAAAGATTCAATAAGGTTATCGACCACAAACCGGCTGTAATTGCCCAATCCTGAGCGGTTAAAAAAGTATCTTTTGGCATCAAAACCTATATTCATTGTTCCCTGAAGTTTATGATTTGCCTCACCACCATTTCGGGTGTAATATCAGTGAGGCACTTTTTATTTTGCGAATGTGCGCATTGTTTGTTTCCCTCTTTGCTGCATGGCCTGCAATACAAATCGGTTTCCATCACTTTTATGGTCGAACCTGTTGGGTGGCCAAAAGCGGTAGGTCCCATTAATGCAATACCGTCGTTGCCAAAAATATCGGCTGCATGCAAAAAACCAGTATCGTTGGAAACCACCAGAGATGAGCAATAAATGAGATAAAAACTTTCGAAAAGATTGGTTTTTCCTGCCATATTCAACACCCTTTGTGGGGCTATTGCTGCAATTTCGTTGGTAAATGTATCTTCGGGGCCGCCAATAATTACAAACTTACGATCAGGAAATTTTAAAATCAGCTGTTGCCAGTATTCCATTGGCCATCGTTTAAGTTCCCAAGCAGCCGAAGGCACCAGCGTAATATAATTGTTGGTATGAAAAAAGTCGTAAGGGAGTAAACCTTCGATTTTATCTATAACTGTTTGCGGAAACTCCCATGGATGATACCAACCTTTGGTAAAACTGCATCCCACCCTCCGGAGTGGTGTCATAAATGACCTGATACCCCGAAACGGCAGTTTTAAAGCACTGCGGATATACAAATTGAAAAACAAAAATCGTTTAAACCGTTGTTTACCTCTGATGGTTAATTGAGGTCTCATCGATGGTTTACGCCACAAAAGAATGGTTCGAACCACAAACGAACGGATATTGTTATGCGCATCGTATACAATATCGAAATTCGCCTGACGCATTGAAACAGCCATTTTTACAAGACCGGTTAAGCCCAGTTTTCGGTCGAAAAGATATATTTTATCGATATAAGGGTCGGCCTTAAGCATTGGCGCCATGTCGGTTCGGGTAATCCATGATAACTGTGCACCGGGCCATGTATCTTTGATACCACGTGTTACTGCCATACATTGTATTATATCGCCAATGGAACTGAAACGTATGATAAGTATTTTTTTCAATATATTGTATATAAAACAGTTAAACAGGTTTTGTTATTTGGTACGAGCCATTAGTAAGTCGGCCACCTCAATAAGGTCATTAATACTTTCGGGTTCGACACAAATTTTTCGAATTGTTTCAATGGCATGCTGGTAGTAGCCGTTCATAACTTCACGACTTAGGGAATCGAGGCCAAGATCGGTATAGATCCCTGTAATGGCTGCAATTTTTTCGGCGGGCTCGTATTCGGTTGCCGCAAGCCAGCGATTGAGTTCGGCTTTTGTGGTACCTTCGGCCTTTTCGAGTGCATGAATAAGCAGAAAGGTTTTTTTGTTACTAACAATATCGCCACCAATCTTTTTTCCAAACTCTGATTGGTTGGCAAATACATCCAGTAAATCGTCCTGAAGCTGAAATGCGAGGCCGATATCTGTACCAAAACGGTAAAGGTTAAGAGCATCCGATCGCTTGGCTCCACCAATTATCGCACCAATTTTCAGTGCGGCTCCAAGTAGTACGGCAGTTTTTAACTCTATCATTTTCATATATTCGGCAACGGAAACATCGTTACGACATTCGAAATCCATATCGTATTGCTGTCCTTCGCAAACCAGCAAACCCGTACGCGAAAACACATCGAGCACCTGTTCGAGATACTCTGCCGGGGTGGTAGCGATATACTGGTAGGCTTTTATCAGCATGGCATCGCCCGAAAGTATTGCAGTATTATCGTTCCATTTGGTTTGAACCGTAGGTTTGCCCCGACGAATGGGGGCATTGTCCATAATATCGTCGTGGAGCAGCGTGAAATTATGGAAGATTTCGATGCCAAGTGCTGGTTTTATTGCATCCACAATTTCGCCCGAAAATAGGTCGCAGGCCATTATTACCAGCGATGGCCTGATACGTTTGCCCCCGTTACCCAACGTATAATCAATCGGTTCGTACAGTCCCTCCGGTGCTTTTACAAATTTTTCGTTTAAAAGCGCCGAGTCTATCGTATAGAGTGCCTCTGAAAATTTCATGTTAAGCCATTTAAGCCCCAAAGATAAAAAAATGATGTGAGATTGAAAGAGTAAAGATGTGGAGAT
>QKHT01000097.1 GCA_003249935.1 Bacteroidota bacterium | reverse complement strand
TGTTCGAGAAGTTTACCTTCGTGCGACTCTTCACCAAATCCGGCCGAAATAATAATAAAGGCCTTGGTTCCTTTTTTGCAAAGTTTGGTCACGGTTTCGAGGCAGGCCTGAGCCGGAATTGCCAAAACAGCTAAGTTTGTGCATGGTAAATCGTCGACACTTGCATAAGTTGGTAACCCTTGTACGTCGGTGCGCGATGGGTTCACTACATAAATTTTACCCGCAAAACCACCTTCGCGAATGTTCTTTAGTATTTTGCCCCCCGGCTTGTGTAAATCGTCCGAACCGCCAATCACAGCGATTTGCTTTGGGTTCAGTAATGCCTCGTTTAACATGTTGTAAGTTTTTATACAAAAGTAAAAAAGCTATTGGCGCGCCGAAATGATTTTGATGCTATTTTGCGTATTTAGAATCGTTGAATCATAGATAATGATTTACTTTGTAAAAAATATTGAGGGAAATGGAAATATCAACTGAATTGAAAAGTGTAATCATCTCCTTTCAGGAGAACGAGATTACCGAATCGGCCATATATCGCAGACTGTCGCAAAAAATCAGAAATAAATCGAATGCAAAAATTCTGGAACAGATTTCTGCCGATGAGGCACGGCACTACAAAATCTGGAAAAGCTATACCGGCGAAGACGTGAAGGTGAATAAATGGAAGTTCTTTAAGTTCTATATTTTATCTCGATTGCTTGGTCTTACCTTTGGGCTTAAGCTTATGGAACGTGGCGAAAACGGGGCTCAGAAAACATACGGTTCAATGAATCTGATACCCGAGGCGGCTACCATTATGGACGAGGAGCACATGCACGAACAACAACTTATTGGCATGATCGACGAAGAACACCTGAGCTATATGGGGTCTGTGGTTCTTGGTCTTAACGATGCACTGGTAGAGCTGACGGGTGTTTTGGCCGGGCTAACACTGGCTTTGGGCGATCCGAAGCTGATTGCCCTTACCGGAACTGTTACCGGTATTGCGGCAGCGTTGTCCATGGCTTCGTCCGAATATCTTTCAACAAAGTCGGAAGAGACCGATAAAAGTGCAGGAAAAGCCTCGTTTTATACCGGTTTGGCCTACATTTTTACGGTGGTTATTTTAATTATGCCGTTTTTACTGTTAAGTAACATTTACTTGTCGCTGGGTATTACGTTTGCTTTGGCTATTGGCATTATTGCCGGCTTTAATTACTATATTGCCGTGGTTCGCGAAATTAAGTTCAAGAAACGGTTTCTCGAAATGGCCGGAATTAGTTTTGGTGTGGCGGCCATCAGTTTCGGAATCGGACTTTTAATGCGTCAGCTATTTGGGCTTAATATTTGAATTTTGTTGTAAAAGCATAAAAAATGGCGGAAAAATTAGGTTTTCCGCCATTTTTTTATGCCGTAAAGTGTAAATTGAATGTTAAATATTAGAGGTTTCCAATCGTTTTAATTGTATTTGTGTCGATTGACATTGTGTAAGCAGAATGCGGTGTAGTGTTGCTGTATGGGTGGTTTTGGAATGAGTGTTTGGTTTTATTGTGTTGGTTTGTATGACATATTGATATTTTTCGGAGATTTTTAATGGCAATATAATGGGTAATTGCTTTGACAAAATGCTATTTATAATTATGAAAATAGCAAATAGTTGGCCAAAATTTGCCTTGTAAATATAAAAATGATACTTTTGTGCCGGGAATAAACATTACAGGTGGTATATAAAATATTTGGGGTTGTAGCCATAAAAATGCTTTTTTGTTACTAATAACCCCCATAAATAAATTATATACTGCTAAAAAAAGAGTAAATAATTTATTTGTATGAAGAAAATTGAGGCAATTATTCGAAAGCCACTTTTTGACGAAGTGCGCGAGGCTTTGCACGAAGCCGATATCGATTTTATTACCTATTGGGATGTAACCGGAGTAGGTAACGAAAAGGCTGGTTCTATATTCAGAGCCAAAGTTTACGAAACACGTTTTATTCAGCGTCGCTTAATTACATTCGTTTGTCGCGAGCATTTGGTCGATAAAGCCATTGATGCCATTGTGCGTTCGGCAAAAACCGGAGAACTTGGCGATGGAAAAATTTTCGTTTCGGATATTACCGATTCTGTGCGTATCCGTACAGGCGAACGTGGTCCCGAATCATTATTTATTAAAGACTAAAACCCGTAAGGCATGAAAAGAGTTTTTTCGTTAATCGCTTTAGTGGTTTTTGGGAGTGTTTCGATATTTGCTCAGGCTCAGCCTGCGGCATCGGAGCCGATCATTAGTTTTGGGAATACAGCCTGGATGATAGTGGCTACGGCAATGGTTTTGTTAATGACCATTCCGGGGCTTGCGTTCTTTTATGGTGGTCTGGTTCGCCAAAAAAATATTCTTAATATCCTTATGCAATGTTTTGCCATAATGGCTGCTGTTACCCTGCAATGGGTAGTGTTTGGGTATAGTCTTGTGTTTTCGGGCGATGGGTCATTCATTGGCAATTTCGACTGGGCCATGCTCAAAGGTATACGTATTACCGATGTGAGTCCGTTTTTTATTTCGCAGGAGCACGACCGTATACCCCATATTTTGTACGTGATGTATCAGGGCATGTTTGCGGTAATTACGCCCGCGCTTATTGCCGGTGCATTTGCCGAACGTATTAAGTTTTCGGGATTTCTGCTTTTTTCGATTTTGTGGGCCACATTTGTTTACGATCCGGTGGCACATTGGATTTGGAATCCTGCCGGCTGGTTGGCAAAAATGGGCGCAATTGACTTTGCCGGTGGTACAGTGGTGCATATCAATGCCGGTATTGCTTCGTTGGTTGCAGCACTTTATATTGGCAAACGTCACAATTACGTTAACATGACGCTTCCTCCGCATAATATTCCTTTTGTAGCTCTTGGTGCCGGCTTGCTCTGGTTTGGATGGTTTGGCTTTAATGCCGGAAGCGGCCTCGCTGCCGATGGTCTCGCTGCCAATGCTTTTTTAACCACCCACGTAAGTGCGGCAACTGCTGCTTTTGTTTGGATGGGACTCGATTGGATTTTGAATAAAAAACCAACCACCGTAGGAATTTCTACCGGTGCGGTGGCCGGTTTGGCCGGTATTACGCAAGCTGCCGGTTTTGTATCGGTGGGTAGTGCGATTATTATTGGTGCTATATCGTCTGTTGTTTGTTTTTGGATGGTTGGCGTGGCCAAGGTAAAATGGAACTACGACGATACCCTCGATGCGTTTGGCGTACATGGTGTAGCCGGCTTTATTGGTGCCATTGCAACCGGAATATTTGCCACTGCTTTGGTTCAGCCAAATTATAGCGGCCTCATAGAGGGCAATACTGCTTTGGTTGGTGTGCAAACGCTTATGGCTGTTGTAGTGGCGGTTTATGCCGGTTTAGTGTCGTGGTTGTTGTTTTGGATAACCGATAAATTGGTGGGTGTGAGGGCATCGAAAAAAGAAGAATCCGTTGGCCTCGACTTTGCAATGCACAAAGAAATTGCTTACACCAATGTCGATTAATCAGATTGTAATTTTCTAATATACTAAGGCTATCCGCATTGTTGGGTAGCCTTTTTTTGTTGAACCGCCGGTGTAATTGAGGCTATTTAAGTCGTATTTCAGCTATTTGTTTTGTAGTTATTATCGTGTGGATCTCACCAAATAAATACATTCGAAATAATGTTTCGCAATGAATGATGTTGCGATTATATTTTAAAAATAAATATAAAAATCGACGTTTATGTAGTTGTAATCGGAATATAAAAGCAAAAAACAAACGGAAACTAAATAATATTTGGAAAATGAAAAAAAATAGATGGTGAGATGAAAAAATATTCGGAATGCAAAAGCAAATGCAAACGGAAATTTAAATATATTCGAAAAATAAACGTAAAAACAAAGGGATTAAATAGTAAATGAGAAAATAAAGTGTAGAATCAAAAGGAGAAGTAAATATGTTCGATAAATAATCGCAAATACAAACAGAAATATAAATGTATTAGAGATACACAGCGAAAAAAAAGGCATGAACATCAGTTTGTGTGATTCATGCAAAATTAATGGAATAAAATACCGGTAGTTATAGGCAATTGTTTGATTAAATTTTGTGTTGCAATGATTGCATGCATTGTTTGTGGTTCAACCCGAACAAATAAAAAAAAAGGCACTCCAAATCGGAATGCCTTTAATTCTTTATGTGTTTCAATCAATTATTTGTAACCATCGTTTTGAACCAATGCAGGGTTGGCATCCAACTCTTTGCCCGGTATCGGGAACAGTTCGGTATATGCTTCGGTATTTCTGGTTAAGAAATACTCTGTACCCACTGCGGGAAGTGATTTGTCGATCGTTGGCGAAGGATTCACACGCCAGTGGTTTAGCCTGATTTGGTCGGTACGACCCCATAATTCGCAGAAGAACTCATGACGACGTTCCCAATACAAATCTTCGAGGTTCATGCCGGTTTTATCACTATAATTTGTAAGAATCGACCGTTTACGAACATCGTTAATCAGGTTGTCGCCTGCGCCTGCACCGCTCTTGTTTATAAGCGCTTCGGCTTTCATTAGTAAAATGTCGGCATAACGTATTACAGGGAGGCCTGCATCCGGAACGGTGCCCTGAAGAATTGGGTCTGGTTTCCATTTCCAGATTCTGAACCCGGCAGTGTCGAGATTTTGAGCAATACCATTTGATTTAACCGTAAAGTTTTTGGTGTAATACAAAGGTCGGCCTTCTTTGTTTTTGATGATTACCCCACCAGGTTCATTCAAGCGTGCAGTAGCCACGGTATGAACCTGTTTTTTTGCAAGTATTCCCTGGGTGCAGCGTACGTCGTTGATGGTATCGAACGAATCGTAGAACTCCGGCAAAATACTGATGCCACCCCATGCATTTTTTAATCCATAGGCCGATTTTATCGGGTCGGTAATGCTCCAGGTAATCCAGTTGGTGGCCAGATACCCTTTTGTAGGAATAATATCGCGTGGAACATCAATGTAAAAGAGAAATTCTTTTACGCCGGTTTTGTCGTTATTAGGAACAAAGAGATCGTAATAGCTGATGAGTGAGAATTTACCGGATTTAATTACACTATCGCATACCGCAATACAGTCGTTCCAGCGGTCTGCACCATCGTGTGTGCCGGTAGCCGATTCGTTGTAAACCTTTGCACCAATGTATAGTTTTGCTAATAAACCCCAAGCCGAATAACGATCAATTCGAGGGAATGATGTCGCATCGTGTTTTGCAGGAAGCAGAGGGATGGCCGCTTTTAATTCGCTTTCGATAAAATCAAAAACCTCTTTGCGGGTATTGCGTGTCGGCGGATTCTGAATGTCCGGCACGGCATTGGTTACCAAAGGCACACCACCATAGTTGTCCATAAGGCGTAAGTAGGCATATGCCCGTAATACTTTTGCTTCTGCAAGATAATTATTGCTCAGGCCTTTTGCTTCAAGAGTAGAAATGAGACCGTTTGCAGCCGATACCACACTGAAGTAGTTGGAATAAACATTTTGCATTGGCGTTTGGCTTACAATGGCCTTAAACTGGTGGGTGTACATCGAAATCCATTTGCCCTCGTTGTACCATCCGCCACTGCCTCTTACCGGAAACATCGCCGCATCGGTACAACTCTCTTCTGTTTGTACATTACCAATGGTTGTAAGTAGTTTAAAATATACCCCGGATAGTGCTGCTTCAAAGTCCGATGGTTTGTTGTAGAAATCTTCGGCGTTTATCTGATTGTAAACCGTTTCATCCAAATTAGTACAGCCAAAGGGTATTGTACCCATTATTGCAGCCATCGCGCCGGCAATGTACCATTTCATGTTTTTCTTAAATATGTTTTTCATTACTTTATTATTTCAGATTATTAGAATTGAACACTGATACTTGCGGTATAAGTACGTGCCTTGGGATATGCACAATAGTCGCGGCCTACACCTTCAACAGTAGGGTTGTAAGGATCAATTGTACTGGCTTCGGGGTCGTAACCGGTATAATTAGTGAATGTAAGCAGGTTTTGTCCCGATAGTGATACTTTAAGACCTTGAATTGACTTCAGTTTTTTTACATTTACCTGATAGCCTATGGTAAGATTGTCTAATTTCAGGAACGATGCATCTTCAATCCAGTTGCTCGATACGGTACGTGTACCGCTGTTTACAGTAGCACCTTCGGTTACAGCCGATTGCAAAACGTTAAATCCGCTTTTCAGGTAGCTGAGGTTCGAAAATTCCAATGCCGTGTTGTTAAATACATCCAAACCATACGACCCTCTGAATAACATATCTACTGATACACGTTTCCATCGGAAGTTGGTGTTGAACCCGTAAGTAAAATCAGGTGTCGCATTGCCAATAATTGTGCGGTTATCCTTAGTTACACTGTTGGCAATGGTTTCGTAAACCGGTGCACCTGTTTTTTCGTCGTATTTAATAAACTTACGGCCATAAAACGAACGCAAAGGTTTTCCTTCCTGTATAATCATACTGTTGGTGTTGGCAATACCGGCACCGGTTGCATAGCCGTAAAGCAGGTAGTCCTGTTTAACATTGCCCGAATGGAGCGACAATACCTCATCCTTAGAAAACGCTATGTTTGCACCAACACTCAGGTCGAAATCGCCCTTGTCGATAATTACACCGTTAATTACTGCTTCGAACCCTTTAATTTGTATGGAACCCACATTGGCAATCATTGAGGTGGCCGGCGATGGTTGCGGCACCGAAATGCTCATTAACAGGTCCTTGGTGGTTTTGTTATAGTATTCTAACGAACCGGTTATCTTGTTGTTCAAAAATCCAAAGTCCAAACCTAAATTGGCTGTTTCCGACTGTTCCCATTTAATATCGGGATTGGCAACCTGTGCAATATTTACCGCTGTTACGAATTTCCCACCCATGTTGTATTGGTCGGAACTCATGTTGTAAAGCATAAGACCAAGGTAGTTAGCGATCTCCTGATTACCGGTTCGGCCATAACCTGCACGCAATTTAAGGTTCGAAATAAAATCGATATCCTTCATAAAGCCTTCCTGATTAATTCGCCAGCCGGCAGCCAACGACGGAAACATACCCCATTTGTTGTTGCTGCCGAAACGGCTCGAACCATCGCGGCGAATAGTCGCTGTAAGCA
Source organism: Bacteroidota bacterium (assembly GCA_003249935.1). Lineage (GTDB taxonomy): Bacteria > Bacteroidota > Bacteroidia > Bacteroidales > UBA5342 > SZUA-561. The sequence continues at coordinate 2,696 of QKHT01000097.1, read as the reverse complement.
GGTACTTGTCGTAGGCACTATAGTTTATACGGCCATAAAACGATATAAGTTTGTTGTCGTTTTTGTAGCTGCTGTTTTCTTTAAATACGGTGCCCGATCCAAGGTTGTTATCGAGAAAAAGGTCCGTTAAAAAGTTGGAACGGTCAATAGTCATCCCTTGGTTTACCCAATACTGATACGAATAACCCGCCATTACATTCAAATTTTGTCGCGGAAATATTTCGTGGTCCATTGTAAAGTTGTTTTCGAGCAATTGGCTGGTGGATGTTTGCTTCGCTTGCGCTCCGCGTCCATTTTCGTCCATACCCAATAGCGAGTTCGATGGCCAGTACAAGTGACGGTCGTTTGTGTTTATATCGTAAGTGGCGTTAATATTGTAGGTTAACCAGTGTTTTATCATATCTAATGAACCCGATACTGTGGCCATTGTGCGGCTAATGGTGTTTTTGTCCATGTTTTGCTTTACAAGAGCTACCGGATTTCGCACTTCTTTTTGCGTAAGGTCTATTTCGTTGTAACTACCATCCGGTAAATATACCGGTTGCGTCGGGTTGAATTTCATTACACTGGTCATTAAACCCCCTTTGCTTCCTGTTTGGCTCAGGTCTACAAAAATGTTATCGTAGTTCGATACCGAAGTGTTGATGTTTACGCCAAGTGTTAAGCGGTCATTGAGTGCTTTTTGCGAAACCTTCAGGCGTGCATTGTAGCGTTCCATTGCCGAACCGATAACGATACCATCCTGCGAGGTATATCCTACCGATGCATTGTATAGGGTTCCTTCCGAACCACCACTGATACTAATATTGTGGCTTTGCGATACAGCTGTTCTGAAAACTTCATCCTGCCAGTCGGTGTTTGCACCGCCATCGCCACCGCGCATAATGCTGGGCGATAAGTGGTAGCTGGTGTCGGCAATAGCTGCCCGGTACTGATCGCCTGTCATCAAATCCAACTTTTTGGAGGCATAACCCACACTGGCCGACCCATTATAGCTAACCAATGCCTTCCCCGATTTGCCGGTTTTTGTAGTAACAAGTATTACACCACTTGCCCCACGCGAACCGTAAATGGCTGTTGCCGATGCATCTTTCAAAACTTCTATCGATTCAATATCGTTGGGGTCTATCTGGCTTAACGGGTTTCTTGGTGTTTTATTCAAGCCTGTTAATCCGCCATCCTGGCCGCCTGTGGTTCCAAACGGTACACCGTCAATAACATACAATGGGTCGTTGCCAGCCATAATCGAGCCTTCGCCCCTGATCCGGATACGCGAAGCTGCACCCGGGTCGCCGGTAGTCGCCGTTACAGCAACCCCCGAAATTTTGCCCTTTAGCAAGAGATCGGCCGATGGGATATTGCCCTTTACAAAATCTGATGCCTTAAGGGAACTAATCGATCCTGTAACATCCGATTTTTTCATCGAGCCATAACCCACTGCAACGACTTCGTTTAGCCCGATAAAGTCGCTTTCGAAATTGATGTTTATCGTGGTTTTGTTGGCTATCTCTATGGTTTGTGTTTTCATCCCCACAAATGAGAAACGCAGGGTTTTTGCTTTTTCAGAAACTGTAAGTACATACTTTCCGTCCATATCGGTCAGTGTGCCCTGCGATGTTTCAACGGCAATAATGTTAACACCCGGAATAGCTTCACCGTTATTATCGGTAACTTTCCCTTTAATCACTTTGTCCACAGGCAGTGCAAAGAGTGAACCGGTAATACTGCCTATTAACAGAGTCATGGCTGTTCTCGAAATCCATGACTTAATGGTGAGACGTTGCATGTTTTTTGGTTTACACCAAAAGGATTTTTCAAAAATCATTTTCAATTGCTTTTTTTGTCTTTAATTACTAAAGTATCTGCACACTGGCAGTTCGCATTAAGCTGAGAGTATCCGTTATCTAATACAATGTATTAAAATCGGGATGAGGTCGGATTCTGAATGATTGGTATTACTTACTTGTTTCTAATAAAAAAATAATCTGTCTGTTCTGTTTTTGGTATATTTTATTGTTTCTATGCGAAGGAATAAATTTTTTTTGAATTATCGCTTTAGTTAAGGTATGTTATACAACATAAAAACGTAAAAAATACACTTATTATTGGGTGTGTTGTTAAGTGTTTGATAATTAAGTATAAATGGTAATTTTGGTTTTATTGGGCCTGACTCTGAATGTTGTTTCTGCTTGAATGATTGATGATTACAACTTAAAAGATGTGAATGTGGTCTGTTTGTTGTGTGTATATAAATGGCGTAAAACCCGACGGATTAAATTGATTATTGAAGCGGTCAAAGTAGTAGGTTTACGATCCAATGGTTTTATTTTAATTCCTGTTTCCACGCTCCTTGCTTCCACCTCGAATGTTTAATATTCAGCATCGAATGGCCTTGCATCCACGTCGAATGGTTCATATCCTGCATGGAATGGTCATGCTTCCACCTCGAATGTTTAATATTCAGCATCGAATGGCCTTGCATCCACGTCGAATGGTTCATATCCTGCATGGAATGGTCATGCTTCCACGTCGAATGGTTCATATTCTGCATCGAATGGTCATGCTTCCACGTCGAATGGTTAATATTCTGCATCGAATGGTCATGCTTCCACGTCGAATTTAAACAATTCCCGGGCGAATGATTTCGGGTTCGCCCGGGGAAAGGATATAGTATTTATTGTGCCTTAAAGTTTTTG
>QKHT01000186.1 GCA_003249935.1 Bacteroidota bacterium | reverse complement strand
AACGAGCGTGGTAATGGTATTGCGAAACGTGGCAGGGTCGAAATTCATCTGGTCGTAACGCGGTGTATGTCCGCGACGGTCGGGCATAATCCAAATCTGAAACAGTTCAACCGCCACATCGGCATTGTGGTTGTATTCGCTGTGGGTTATTCCGGTACCTGCGCTCATGACCTGTACATCGCCCGGGCCGATTACCGAAACGTGCCCCATGCTGTCCTTGTGTTCCAACTCGCCTTTAAATACAATGGTAATAATTTCCATGTTATCGTGCGGATGTGTGCCAAAGCCACCACCACCGGCAATATAGTCGTCGTTGAGTACGCGCAATGCCCCAAAATGCATACGCCGTGGATTGTAATAGTTTGCAAAACTAAAGCTGAAACGGGTGTTGAGCCAGCCGTGGTTGGCTGCGCCACGGGTATCTGAAGGATATAATGAGATTGACATACTTTTTTTATGGTTTAGAACAAGGGGCGCTGGAAATAGTTTATCGGGCAAAAGTTAATGTAACAAAAACGCCCTGCGGACGATGGTCGGCAGGGCGTTTATAGCTTATTCGAAATAGACGTTACCTTTTTCGAGGGCTTGTCGCAAGGTGGCGTAGGACAACTTGCCGGTGGTGGTGCCGTTAAGCGCGCATAGCGCGGCGGCTGTGCCGGCGGCCTGCCCCTGAGCCATACAGCTTACCGTGTTGCGTGTACTCATGTGGGCGTTGTGGTTCGAGGTAATCATCATGCCGGCAACCAGCAGATTGTCGATGCCTTTTACCTGAAGCGCACGATAGGGCATGCCATAGGTTCCGCCATTATTAATGGTGTATTTGGGGGCGTTGTCGTGAAAACCGTACGAAAATACATCGTCGTCGAAATGTATTCCCGAGATTATTTCGTCGTGACTGAGGTCGTAGTTGCACGCAATCAGCCGGCCGCGACGTATGGTGAGCGAAGGGCTGGTTCGGGCCATAAAGGCTTTCTCGCAACCGGGAATGTGTTTTTTAAAGAGCTCTACCGTTTTGTACATCCGTCGGCGAAGTTCCAGCTCGGTCTTCGAGGCCTCTAATGTATTGGTAGGGCTAACGGGCATTTTCATGCCGCATTTTATAAACATAAAATAGTTGTCGTGCAGGGTGGTGGTTACAATGCCGGTGCCAAGACCCATGGCATCGTCGGCAAATTCTTTGGGCAGCTTGGCCATTCGGCCCTGTACACGTATAATTTTGTCGGCTTCGCCACTGCGAGGCCCTTCGCACACTTGCTCTAAAGCGTCGTTATCTGCTAACCACTGGTGTAGTTTGTCGATACTTACGTTACCTATGCCCACGCTGTTTACAACGGCATAATCGTTCGGTTCGGTATATTCTGCACCCGCACGGGCCGCCAGATCGGCATAGCCGGTACTGTCTACAAACGCTTTGGCATAAACCACCTGTCGGCCGGCATGCGATTCGGTAATGATGGCTTGTACCGAACCATTTTCGGCAAGGGCATCGGTAACCATGGTGTTGAGCATCATGGTTACGCCGGCTTCGTGAATCATTTCCATGGTGATGAGCTTGTACATTTCGGTGTCGATGCAGGTGCATACCGAGTCGTAATCGTAGCCCAAACTCATTTCGGGATAGCCCGATGCGCCGCCGATTTTTGTCAGCCGGTCGATGAGTTCTTCGGGAATACCCCGCACGACTTTGCGTTTTTCCACACCCGGAAAGGCTTTCCAGAGATTGTAAAAACTGTGAATGGCGGTGCCGCCTTCAACGGCAATGCCGCCTGTATAGCCTTTCGATTCTACCAAAAGTGTTTTGGCCCCGTTGCGTGCAGCCGCAATGGCGGCTACCACACCTGCTGTGCCACCGCCTGCAATCACCACGTCGTAATGGATTGCCGGTAGTTTTTTTGCGGCTTCGCGAAAGAGCTCGGCACTGCCCGCTTCTTTACCGCACGATGCAAGCCCGATGGCCGATGCCGCACCAAGCCCTGCAAATAATCCCGATTTCGAAAATTGTCTTCTGTTCATTGTATTAGTATTTACCGTGTTGAAATAAATACTTTTACGTCGATTTTCATAACGATTTTGTATGAAAATGTGCTTTTATTATACGGATTATCGGTTACAAAAGTGCCACCACTTAATCATCGTGCAGCGCAACTCTTGTGGCGTTTTCGCAGCGGTCACACCAACTCTGTCGGTTTTTTTTAATATTTGCTATTCGGTAAGTTTCAGTACCGTTCTTCCTTGCGCTTTTCCCATAAGCATCAGGTTGATTTGATCTTGTAACCTATCGAGTGTAAGTTCCCGGCATGTGTCTTCCGGTTGAACTGGTTTATACTCGTTAGCCAGCAGATTCCAAACTTTGATACGGTCCTTCATGGGGTAGTTCTGCGAGTCGATGCCGATAAGCGTTATTCCACGCAATATAAAAGGGTAAACGGTTAAATCGAGTGAGTACGAAGCCACGTTGCCGCAACAGGTCACTGCCCCTGCGGGCTGTATTGTTTTAATAATGTTTTCGAGAATTACACCGCCAACGGTATCAATCGCACCGGCAAACAGGGGTTTTAGCAGTGGTTTTTTATCGTAGTTTTCTATTTCGTGGCGTAATATAATCTCTTTGGCTCCTAAAGATCGTAAATAATCACGTTCGGTTGCTTTGCCGGTGATGGCCACCACGGTATAGCCCAATTTGCTCAATATCGCAATACTCAACGTGCCAACGCCGCCTGTTGCTCCCGAAACAACAATCTTTCCATCCCCGGGTTTAACCAGTTTAGACAAACGCCATACCGATATGCCAGCCGTTAAGCCTGCTGTACCGTAGATCATTGCTTCTTTCATCGTCATTTGTTCGGGTAATTTTAAGGCCCAATCACATGGTACTTGTATGTACTCGGCAAAGCCGCCGTCGGTATTCATTCCCAAATCGTAACTGGTTACAATCACTTTGTCTCCTGCTGCAAATGTATCGCAATTCGATTGTTCTACCACGCCAACGGCATCGATGCCAGGGGTGTGCGGGTAATTTTTGGTGACCCCTTTGTTGCCCGAAGCCGATAAAGCATCTTTATAATTAAGGGAGCTAAAGTGTACCTTTACAAGTATTTCGTTATTGAGCAGTGGCTTAAATGGTGTGTTTTGAATTGAACTCACGAAGGTGCCGTTGTGCTCTTCTACCCTGAATGATTTAAAAGTGGTGTTCATCGCCAATCGTTTTATTTTGATTATTTTTGTCCAAATGTCAGCATAAATGTTCAGTTTATCAATAACTTACAAATTGTTGGCCGACGAACATTTAATGCCGTATTGTACATTTTCAACGCTTTAAGTAAAAAGAAAAATGAAAAAAAGTTATTGTCCCATAGATACTTTTGTAAATGTAGTAAAGGGAAAAAGAAAGGGAACCATTATTCTGCATCTGTTCCAGGGCGATAAACGGTATGGCGAGCTGGTGAAACTATTAACCGACATGAGCGAGCGAATGCTTACAAAACAACTTAAAGCGTTAGAGGAAGACGGAATCATTATTCGTACGGTTTTTCCCGAAGTGCCGCCACGGGTCGAGTACAGTTTAACCGACCTTGGCCGGGCCATTCATCCGGTATTAAAAAGCATGTACAAAGCGGGAATAATGATGGAAAAAACGATCGACGATCTAAACCCCCGCTGATTATTTTTTTTGAGCCGTGCTTTCTGCCGGCTTTTCTCCTCTATACTGTTATTGTTTAAGGTATGCTGCAAACCGGTAGGTGTAGCCAATGGCTATGGTGGTAAATTTTATGTCGTGCAGCCCTTGTTGTAATTGAACCGAAACGGTGCCTTTGGTTAAAATGCGGTTCACCTGAAACCTACCCACCACCGGTTGGTCGAGTTGCTTTTTGTATCCTGCAAAGCCATCGATTGAGAGCTGTGTTTCGTAGTTTTTGGTTCGAACCGAAGTACCAAGGCCAAATATTACGGCGTCGTTCTGAAAGCTCAACTGATCGGTGGTTTGCCATGTTAAAAAGCCAATCATGGCCGAAGGTCTTATTTCAGCAGTCCATTTGCCGGCAGACATATCGGTAAAAAAGCCGGGCGAATCGGTATACCGTGCGGCAAACAAATCGCCCGACGGGGTTCGTACGCCAAAACGGATGGCTAATTGAGGCAACCGGGGCCGGTTCAATACCGAAAATATTGTGGCTGTATAAAAATCGCCACGGTCGACACCCTCATTGGCAAATTTCGGAACATTGGGCTGGTCGAAAATATTAACTCTCCGACGGCGAAACTCCGCGTCGGAAGTGCGGTAGTGCTCTAAAGGTATGCCGTAGGCTTCGATGGCAATAACGCCGGGGATAAAGCAATAATAGAGGCGTGCAAAAATATTTTGGGTATAATCGCCCGGTGTGTTGTGCGATTCTATTGAGGCCATAAACGACGAGGTGCTATCTACCATGCCTTGTTGGTTTACCGGAATGCGGAATGCATTTGGCCCCAGATATCCGGGACTGCTAATGGTGTACGACTGCCAGGTGTCGCCGATAAATTGGCCCGGATCTACATTAGTTTGGGCGCAAAGTGCACCTGTGGTAAAAATGCCTGCCAGTATGAGTCGCAGTCGGTTCAATATACTTAATCAATAAATCGTTTAACCATATCGTCGTAGGCATCAATGCGGCGATCGCGAAAGAATGGCCAGATCCGGCGTACATCTTCGCTATGCAAAATATCGATGGTTTGTACAATGTTTTGGGGCGTATGCTGTTCGGCCATGACGATTATTTCGCCTTGCGGACCGGCAATAAAACTGCTGCCCCAGAATGGAATACCGCCTGTAATGCCACTGGGGTCGGGTTCGTAGCCGGTGCGGTTGACGCTTATTACCACCAATCCGTTGGCCACGGCATGGCCGCGTTGCGAAATAATCCAGGCATCGCGCTGGCGGTTTTTTTCTTCGGGTGTGTCGGTGGTTTCGTAGCCAATGGCTGTGGGGTAAATGAGCATTTCGGCCCCTTTAAGTGCCATAAGTCGTGCGGCTTCGGGGTACCACTGATCCCAGCAAACCAATACGCCGAGTTTGCCCACCGAAGTTTGTATGGGTTCGAACCCCATATCGCCCGGTGTAAAGTAAAATTTTTCGTAATAGGCCGGGTCGTCGGGGATGTGCATTTTGCGGTATTTGCCTGCAATAGTGCCATCGGCCTCGAACACCACGGCGGTGTTGTGGTATATGCCGGGAGCGCGTTTTTCGAATAAGGAGGTTACCAGCACAATGCCATGTTCCTTGGCAATTTGGCCGTAGAACGCCGTAGATGGTCCCGGTATTGGTTCAGCCAGATTAAAATGGGCGGTGTCTTCGGTTTGGCAAAAGTAGGGTGTGTTATGGAGTTCCTGTAAAACAACTAATTTGGCTCCGCGCGTGGCACAATCGGCAATGGCCGATGCCAGTAACTGCATATTTTGGCTTATGTTGGCCGAAATGGCCTGTTGTACAATACCTATGGTGAGAGTTTTGGACATAATTTTTTGTGTTTATTAATTAAAAACGCCTTCGGGATATTGCATGGTGACGCAATGCAGCGAACCATGCTGGCGCACCAGCACCGTGCAATCTATGGGCACAATTTCGCGCCCGGGATATGCCGAGGCAATAACTGCCAGTGCAGTCCGGTCGGTTGAGGCGTTGTACACCGGTACCAATACCGCACCGTTAATAATAAGGTAGTTGGCGTAAGTGGCCGGCAACCGGTGACCATCGTCCTCGTACATGGCCGGTGGCATAGGTAGTTTTAGCAGGCGGTAGTGTCTCTTTTTAGCGGTGCGTAATGCCATAAGTTCTTTCTCCATAAGCGAAAGGGCCAGAAAATGTTCGTCGGTTTTATCGTTGCACCCCACATAAACCAATGTATCGTCCGGGGCAAAACGCACTAATGTGTCGATATGACTGTCGGTGTCGTCGCCGGCAAGATAGCCGTTTTTAATCCAGTGAATGGTTTCGCAGCCAAATAATGCCCGCAGTTGTTGTTCAATCTGAATTTTCGACAAGCTGTCGTTACGGTTATCGCTAAGCAGGCACGGTTCGGTGGTAAGTAATGTGCCATTGCCGTCGGTTTCTATTGAACCGCCTTCGAGTACCAGGGATTTTTTATTCATCCGTTGGGTGCCGTTGCCAAAGAAGTTTTCTTCGAACAGGTGGCGCGTAACCTGATTGTCGTGGTTGGCAGCAAACTTCATGCCCCATCCGTTAAAGGTAAAGTCGTACACCACCGGTTTGCCGTTAACAAACACGGTAATACCGCCAAAATCGCGCGACCAGGTATCGTTTATGGGCCTTTCTACAATCGAAAGATTCGAAATATTGTCAACGTTCAGGTTTTTAAGCATCTCTGTTTTCGAGCGGCAGACCACCAAAACGCGCTGACGTTTAAGTATTTCGTCGATAATACGGGCAAAGCATGCCTGTGCTTCGGGCAAAATATAAGCCCAATCGGTGTGTTCGTCGGGCCATGCAATCTGCACAAAATCCTGTCGGTGCCATTCGGCCGGAAAAAATACCTTGTTACTCATTGTAAAAAATCGAATTCAGAACAAATGTAAAAAAAAATTACGCAAGGGTTCAGCCCAAAGCATTAACAACACAATGGCATGTGTTTAATTTTTGCTTCAAATGTCGTGGTTTTTTTCTGTTTTGAACCCTTTGCTAAGGTTTAAATAACTTTAATTCAATGGTTTTTGATTTTTTTACATAATTATTCGGTTTCGCTTTGTACCTTTGCGTCGTTCAAACTATCGGAAAAATGGGGTTTATAAAATTTCTGACTACAAAAACATTTTTCAAACATTTGGGCATTGCGGCGGCTATTGTGCTGATAGTGATGCTTGTTACATTTCAGTGGTTAAAAGTATATACCCGCCACGGCGCGTATTTTTTTGTGCCGAACATCAAGGGTTACAATTTGGCTCAGGTCGATCGTATCGTTGGCGAAATGCATTTGCGTTACGAGGTGATCGATTCGGTTTATCGTGCCGACATTCCGCCATTGTCGGTGGCCGAAGTTTATCCGGCCATTGGAAGCAAGATAAAGAAAGAGCGAACGCTATATATTATTCTTAATGCCGATTCGCCCGAAATGGTGAGTGTTCCCGATGTAACCAACACATCGGTACGGCAGGCCATTGCGGTGTTGCAGGCACGTGGATTTGTACTGGGCGATACGGTACTGGTTCCGTCAGAGTATAAAAATCTGGTATTGGCTCAAAGTTATAATGGTCGATCCTTGTCTGCCGGTTCCAAACTGCCCCGTGGTGCTTCTGTCGATTTGCTCGTGGCCAATGGCCTGAGTAGCACGCTAACTGCTGTACCCGAACTTACAGGAAAAACGATGACCGAAGCCCGTATTCTGCTCATGCAATGCGGCCTTAATGTAGGTTCGGTAATCCGTAGCGAAGGTTGCGCCGTAAATCCCGATTCTGTTGTGGTATTTAAGCAGGAACCTTCTGCTGCATCGCCCGAGGTAAATGTTGGTCGTTCGGTGAGTTTGTGGCTAAAGAATATTGAATTAAACAGCGAAAATAATACAGAGAATGAATTTGGATTCTGAGAACGAGGAGTGGATTAATAACGAAGAAAATGAGACAACTAACGATGAAGAGCAGGAGTTGTTCGAGCATTTTAAGCTGGCATGCGACCCCGGACAGGAACCGCTGCGTGTCGATAAATTTTTATCGAACCGTATAGCCAATTCATCACGTTCCAAAATTCAATCGGCAGCCGAAGCCGGAAATATTGTGGTTAACGGAAAACCTGTAAAATCTAATTACAAAATTAAAGGCCGCGATGTGGTGTCGATCGTTCTTGAGTATCCGCCACGCGAAATAGAAATTATTCCCGAAGATATTCCGCTCAATATTGTTTACGAAGACGAAGTGCTGCTTGTGGTGAATAAACCGGCAGGGTTGGTGGTTCATCCGGCATATGGGCATTACAGTGGTACGTTGGTTAATGCATTGGCTTTTCACTGTCGCGACAACGATTTGTTTACACAGGGCAATAGCGAACAGCCCCCGGGTTTGGTTCACCGAATAGATAAAGATACCTCGGGGTTGCTTGTTGTGGCTAAAACCGATTATGCCCGCCAGAGGTTGGCCCGCCAGTTTTTCGATAAAACCACTCACCGCCAGTACGTGGCTGTGGTTTGGGGTAGTTTCGAGGAAGAAAACGGCGTAATCGAAGGCCATGTGGGGCGAAGCATTCGCGACCGTAAAGTGATGGATGTATTTACCGATGGCTCGCAGGGCAAACATGCCGTAACACACTGGCATTTGCTCGAACGGCTTGGTTATGTATCGGTGGTGGGTTGTAAACTCGAAACCGGCCGTACACACCAAATAAGGGTGCATATGAAACATATCGGACACCCGCTGTTCAGCGATAAAGAGTATGGCGGCAACGCCATATTAAAAGGGACTACCTTTACAAAGTACAAACAGTTTGTGGACAATTGTTTTAAAATATGCCCACGGCAGGCGCTGCACGCCAAAACGCTGGGGTTCGAACACCCTACCACCGGCGAATACCTGTCGTTCGATTCGGAATTGCCCGAAGATATGACACTGCTGATTGAAAAATGGCGCGGCTATATTTCGGGAAGAGACTGATTTATATTTTTTTAAGAGATACGACGAAGGTTCCGGATTATATATTCCGGAACCTTTTTTTTTGTCTTTTTGTTAGATATTGACGGCAAATTTCATCGGAACGTTATATAAATGACAACGTGCTGTGTTTTAAAATATGAACCTTTGCAACCGATTCAGGGTATGATTGTGCGTATGATGAATTAATTTTTTCTAAATCAATTTATATACTATTTTTACGAATTGAAAACACAATTTACATTTAACTATTAACGCAAAAGCTTTGAAATGAAATCGAAATTTAATTTTGTTATTTCGGTATTGCTACTTTGGATAGCAGCAATTACTACATTGAATGCGCAGGTTACCGGTTCGGGAATTACCGGTAAAGTAACGGGTAAGGGTGAACCGTTGTTTGGTGCTTCGGTGCTTGCAACACATATCCCTTCGGGTACACAGTATGGCACTGTGGCCAATACCGAAGGACGGTTTAATCTTCAGGGGTTACGTCCCGGTGGGCCATACAAAATCGAAGTATCGTTTGTGGGTTTTGCGAAATCTACCTATACGGATGTAACACTCTTTTTGGGCGAAAACTTTGTACTCAACGCTTCGCTCAAAGACGATGTCATTGAAACCGGCGAAGTTACGGTTGTGGGAAGCCGGCCATCGGCATTCAGTTCGGAGAAAACCGGTGCCGCAACCAATATCAGTACGGGCGAAATGACCAAATTACCTTCGATAAGTCGCAGCTTGAACGATTTTACAAGGTTGTCGCCAAATGCCGGTGGAAATAATAGTTTTGCAGGGCGCGATGGTCGTTTCAACAACATTACCATCGATGGTTCAAACTTTAATAACAACTTTGGTTTAAGTTCGAAAAACATGCCCGGTGGCGATGCCGAACCGATTTCGTTAGATGCAATTGAGGAAGTTCAGGTAAATATTGCCCCTTTCGATGTGCGTCAGGCCAACTTTACCGGTGCCGGTATCAATGCCATTACCCGCCGTGGTTACAATACCTTCTCGGGTTCGGCCTATACCTATTTTCGCGATCAGTCGTTTAATGGTAAATATGTGGGTAGCGATACCATTAAAACCGTACCCGAAACAACAACCAAAGTGTATGGTGCCCGTTTAGGTGGTCCGATTATCAAGAATAAATTGTTCTTTTTTGTAAATGGTGAGCAGGAAAAATCTACGGTGCCCGGTGTAGAGTGGTTGGCTGCCAAAGCAGGGCGCGATGCCACAACCAATCCTAATGTAACCCGTGTAAATGCCGCTGACCTCGAAGAGTTTTCGGCATTGTTGAAATCGAAATATGGCTACGAAACAGGGCCTTACGAAAACTATGGTTCTTTTGGTGTTGAAAACTAGAAACTTTTGGCCCGTATCGACTGGAATGTGGATGCAAACAATAAATTTTCGTTGCGTTACAACATGGTAAACAGTACCAATAACCAAACGGTAAACGGTACGAGTGCACCGAATCCACGTGCTTCTTCGAATCGCTTAAGTAAAGACGCGATGTCGTTCGAAAATTCCAACTATGGCTTTCTGAATACCGTATCGTCGTGGGCAGCGGAGTTAAACAGTAATTTGGGTTCCGGTTTGTCGAACCAGTTTTTGGCAACATACACCAAAATACAGGATACCCGTTCGAGCGAAAGCACCCCATTCCCTTTTATTGATATTTGGGATGGTTCGGGCAATAACTATATGAGTGCCGGCTACGAATTGTTTAGCTACAACAACGATGTAAAAAACAATGTGGCCAATGTAACCGATAATATCACGTATAACTACGGTGCACATAAGCTTACTGCCGGTCTCTCTTTCGAGTACCAGACTTTTGCAAATGCTTTTATGCGTTATGGTACCAGCTATTATAAATTCAAAGATTTTGCCACATTTAAAAACCATGTCAATGGTGTGGCCGGCAACGATCCTTTGGCTTTTGGCATTACCTATGGTTTTGGCGACGAAAATCCGGTGGCTGCTCTCGATTTCGGACAGTTTTCGGCATACCTTCAGGATGAGTATAATGTCACCGACAATCTTAAATTAACTTATGGTGTACGTATCGACAAACCATTATATCTCAATAACCTTCAGAGCAATCCGGTAGTAGATACGCTTAAATTTGCCAACAACGAAAAAATTGATCTTGGTGCGTGGCCAAAATCGTCGTTGCTTTTCTCTCCGCGTATTGGCTTTAACTGGGATGTGAATAAAGACCGATCGTTAACGGTACGTGGTGGAACCGGTATTTTTACCGGCCGTATTCCGTTTGTGTTCTTTACAAACCAACCCACCAACAGCGGTATGTTGCAAAATACGGTTGAGGTGACCAAAGCGTCGGATCTGGCAACGATTAAGTTCAATCCCGATTGGAAACCTATTGTGGCTGCAAATACAACGCTTTTCCCTGTCGAGGCCGGCAAAAAAGCTCCCGGTTCTATCGCCGGAACAGCTTCCGGATTTAAAATGCCACAGGTTTGGCGTTCGAACCTTGCCGCCGATGTTAAATTGCCATTGGATATGAAACTTACACTCGAAGGGCTTTATACCAAGGATATTAATGCCGTGGTTCAACGAAACATAAATCTGCTTCCGGCCGATCCAACGGTTAAAATCGTTGGTCCCGATCAACGGCCAATGTGGGGAACAACCAAAGCAATTTCTTCGATGAGCGAAGCCATGGTGCTCGATAATACCGACCGGGGTTATAGCTATTCGTTGTCGGGTCAGTTATTCTTTCCTGTGGTTAAAAATTTCGATGGTATGGTGGGTTATACCTATTCTATGGCTAAGGATGTTTCAGGAAATCCGGGTTCGCAAGCCGCATCGGCATGGAGCAACAATCTTTCGGTTCGTGGCCAAAACGATCTCGATCTCAGCTATTCGCAATACTTAACACCACACCGTTTGGTGGCTTCGTTGTCGTACAAACTCGAGTACGCCCGTAATTTTGCTACCACCGTTTCGGTATTCTACTCAGGTTATAACACCGGAAACTTCTCGTACCGCTACAGTGCCGACTTTAATAAGGATGGGATTAATGGCGATTTGATGTATATTCCGAAAGATGCGACAGAAATTACGTTTACCGACATTAAATCCGGTTCAACCGTAAAATATACCGCACAGCAACAGTCCGATGCATTCTTTGCTTATATCGAACAGGACGATTATCTTAAAAAACACAAGGGCGAATATGCCGAACGTAATGGTGCTTTAATGCCTTGGATTAACCGTTTCGATGTGAAAATTCTTCAGGATGTGAAAATTGAAGCCGGTGGCATGAAGCATACGCTTCAGTTTAGCTGCGATATTCTTAATGCGGGTAATTTGTTGAACCCGGATTGGGGAATCTACCAACGTCAAACGGTATCGAGCGGTTCATTACTGAAACCTACAATGACGTATAATTCAACGACCAAAACGTATACGCCAACGTTCAATTTGGTTGAGGTAAATGGTAAGCTACCTACCAAAACATTCGAAAACAGTGTAACACAGTCGAGTACCTGGGGCATTCAGATTGGTGTTCGTTACATTTTCTAATCACATTCGTACCTAAAATAAAGGTGCTTCCGAAAGGGGGCACCTTTTTTATTGAACCCGAGTGCCGCTTTGGTTCAACCCAAAAACACCTAACGCAATTTATTTTCGGGATTTTGTTACTTTTGCACCTCATTTTAAAATAGATTCATGATTTCAGTCGATGCGCTTACCGTAGAATTTGGCGGCACCACGCTGTTTAAAGATATATCGTTCGTAATTAACGAAAAAGACCGTATTGCCCTGATGGGTAAAAATGGTGCCGGAAAATCGACCTTGTTAAAGGTGATTGCCGGCGAAAAAACGCCCTCACGAGGCCAGGTTTCGGCACCCAAAGACGCGGTAATTGCTTACCTGCCGCAACACCTGATGACCGAAAACAGCCGCACGGTGTTCGAGGAAGCGTCTCTGGCTTTCAAAGATATTTTTGATATGGAAAGCAAAATAGCCGAACTAAACGAAGCGTTGGGCGTTCGAACCGATTACGATAGCGACAGCTACTACGCGCTGATTGAAGAGGTATCGGCCCTAAGCGAAAAATATTATTCCATAGAAGAGACCAATTTCGATGCCGAAGTCGAAAAAATACTGATCGGATTGGGCTTTGTGCGCGAAGATTTTACACGCCCTACCGGCGAGTTCAGCGGTGGATGGCGTATGCGTATTGAGCTGGCCAAAATACTGCTTCAAAAGCCCGACCTTATTCTGCTCGATGAACCCACAAACCACATGGATATCGAATCGATCCAGTGGCTCGAAGAGTTTTTGATTAACAGTGCCAAGGCGGTTATTGTTATTTCGCACGACCGCGCCTTTGTCGACAATATTACCACACGCACCATCGAAGTAACCATGGGGCGCATTTACGATTACAAAGTTAACTTTTCGCAATATCAGCAATTGCGCCGCGAACGCCGCGAGCAGCAACAAAAGGCTTTCGACGATCAGCAAAAGTTTATTGCCGAAACCACCGAGTTCATCGAGCGGTTCAAAGGCACCTACTCCAAAACGCTTCAGGTTCAGTCGCGCGTTAAAATGCTCGAAAAACTCGAAATTGTGGAGGTCGACGAAGAAGATAACTCCGCACTGCGCCTTAAATTTCCGCCGTCGCCACGTTCGGGCACCTATCCTGTAATCTTAGATGAAGTAGGCAAAAGTTATGGCGATCACAACGTGTTCAGGAATGCCTCGCTCACCATCGAACGCGGCGAGCGTGTGGCTTTTGTAGGCAAAAACGGCGAAGGAAAATCCACCCTCGTCAAAGCCATTATGGGCGAAATAGAACACGATGGAAAACTCACCCTTGGACACAATACGCTTATCGGTTACTTTGCCCAAAATCAGGCCTCGCTGCTCGACGAAAATTTAACCGTTTTCCAAACCATCGACGATGTAGCCAAAGGCGATATTCGCACCAAAATAAAGGACATCCTTGGCGCATTTATGTTCGGTGGCGATAACTCCGGCAAAAAAGTTAAGGTGCTTTCCGGGGGCGAACGTACCCGTTTGGCCATGATTAAGCTTTTGCTCGAACCGGTTAATCTCCTTATTCTCGATGAACCCACCAACCACCTCGATATCAAAACCAAGGATATTCTTAAAAGTGCCTTGCAGGATTACGACGGTACGCTCATCCTCGTATCGCACGACCGCGATTTTCTCGACGGCCTGGTGTCCAAAGTCTA
>QKHT01000238.1 GCA_003249935.1 Bacteroidota bacterium | reverse complement strand
AAGTTTATTTGTTGTCTTAATATTTTTGAGTAAAATTGTTTAGATATTTCAATATCCTTAACAAAAAGCACATTTATCAAGTTTTTCAATTCCATTTTGCTGATAATATGAATGTTGCTGATTTTTGGTTATGTGTGCTAACGGTCGGCGGTATGAAACGTTGGGGATTGCGGGCTACTTTCCTATCCAGTTACACCGAACTTGAAGCGGGGCAGAACGCTTACATAACCACTTAACCCCCAATGTTTTATGACCGCTTGTTAGCAACTGGCCTTTATTTTCTTTTGTCATTTTGTCGTCAAATATACGCAATATTTACAATCGAAGTGCTGCCGTTTCTTGGTGCGTCGGGGCGGGATGGGCTGGCAGGCTCTTTTGTAAGCCTTTGGTTGGAGCGTTGGCTCGTGTGGGCTTGCAAATGTGCCTGCCAGCGAAGGGATGGGCGGGTTGGCTTGAACGTATGCTGTTTGTTTTTGTCTTTCGTGTCAGTATTTAGTGAATTATCAATATGGTTATAAACTGTCATAATAGGGAAATGAACGATTGTTGTATCGAAATATACGATTGCGATAAAGAAATTAACGATTAATAGAAAGAAAAACGGTATAGTTGTTTTGAAATATGTGATTAGATTAAAGAAATTCGTATTTTTTGTATAGAAATATTTGTTTAACTGCTTATCCCTTTCGGTCAAGTAAAATTTTGTAACTTTGGATCATGAATACAAACGAGCATTACCCAAAGGATTTTCAAGAGTTCCTAATACAATTTAAGAACGAAGAGGATTGTTGGAATTATATTTTTGAGATGAGGTGGCCGAATGGTTATATTTGTCCTAAATGCAATGGTAATAATAAATATTGGTTGACTGAGCATAAACTAATTCATTGTGCTGGTTGTGGTTATCAAGCATCTGTTACAGGAGGTACAATTTTTCATGGTACTAGAAAACCATTATTACTTTGGTTTCATATTATGTGGTGGGTCGTGGCACAGAAGACAGGTGCAAGCGCCAATAATCTAATGGATTTTATGGGTTTTGGTTCATACGAAACTGCTTGGTCATGGTTACAAAAACTAAGAAGAGCTATGGTTCGTCCAGAAAGAGATAAACTTTCTGGAGATATTGAAGTAGATGAGACATATATTGGAGGCGTAGAAATTGGCAAAGGAAAACAAGGTAGAGGTGCTGATACCAAAACATTGGTTGTTGTTGCCACTGAATGTGTAGGAAAACAAATTGGTCGAGTTCGATTTGAAATAATTCCAGAGGCTTCATCTGAGTATTTGATACAATTCATTGAAAATAATATAGATACAGGAAGTAAAGTGATAACTGATGGATGGAGGGGATATAGTCCTTTGACAAATAACACGAATTATAAACACGAAATAAAGGTTATTTCGGGAAGCGGAAGTGAGGCTCACGAACTATTACCGCATGTACATTTGGTTGATTCCTTAGTTAAACGCTGGATAAATGGAACACATCAAGGGAATATTTCGCCAAAGTACTTGTCATATTACTTAGATGAATTTGCTTTCAGATTCAATCGAAAGTTATCAACATATAGAGGGAAGTTGTTTTATAGGCTTATGCAGCAGGCTGTTGATACATCTCCAAAACCATTTAAAGAACTAATAAAAGAAGCTTGACCGAAAGGGATAAGCAGTTTTGTTTATTTCAAAGAATGTCATAATTTGCATTGTGAAAATCGAATTTTATTCATGGAAATCCAATATCAGGTCGAAGAAATCCTCGGTTGTTGTGTAGTAAGTCAATATTGTTGGTAAGAAATGAGGATTAGAGGGGTGGAAATTCAATATTCCATGAATTAAATCCAGTATCAAGGTTAGTTTTCCTTTAATCAATTAATATTAACTCTTAAATCTTACCTTAATGAACATTAATCAAGAAGACAAATTTAGTATGTACTACGTGGTAAAGAATACTTGCGAAAAGTATCAAACCACTTGGACAGCCAACGCTGTATTTGCAGCAACGTATAATCTTTGGCAGGGATGCCCAAACCCTTGAAACAACTGGTATCACAACCGACAAAACGGCGAAACGTACCAGTATGACGGATAAAACGCTGTTTATGATTAACCGCTTACAGTCGTATGCGAATGTTGTAAATAATCCTGAATTGCTTGAAAGTATAAAATATTCGGCTTCGGATTTGAAAAAGTCGAGAGATACCGATGTGGTTGGTATTTGCAATACTGTGCTTGCCAAGGCTAATGCAAATGCTACTGCTATTGTAACTTATGGCGTAACTGCTGCTATGATTACCGAATTACAAGCCGCCATAACTGCTTACTCTGCCACACTTGCCAAGCCAAAGGCTGCTAAATCGCAAACTAAAACGGCTACTGAAAACCTTACTAAATTATTTAAAGAAGCTGATGAACTTTTAGTTAAGCGTTTGGATTTAGATATTGAACTGTTTAAGACCTCGAAGCCCGATTTTTACAGTCAATATAAAACTGCCCGAATTATTATCCCGACTGGTGGCGGTGCAACTTCTGTTTTGGGCAGTGTAAGCCTTGCAGGAAGTGGTGAGCCGTTGAAAGGGGTATCATTTACCTTTGTTGCTGAAACAAACCGAAACGGCAAAACCGATAGTTAAAAAGAGTGCCGACAAAGGTAAATTCCGTGCTTCGCTACCAGAAAACACGTACAAAGTAATAGTCGAAAAAATAGGGTACAAGAAACAGGAAGTAACAATAACCGTTGCAAACGGTGAAACAACGAACCTGAATATTGAACTTGAAAAGAACTAAGGAATATAAGCCCCGCAAAATGCGGGGCTTTGTTATTTAATTATGACAATTTGTACTGCAACTACACGCTTTCCCTTTAGCTTTTTCAAAAGCTTCTTTCCCTTCTGAAATAGAAAAATAAATAAGCCCTGCCGAACCAATAATGTCGGCATAAGCAAAGCCTGTAAGTTCGTAAATAAGGCTTGAGGCAAGCAATACCAAAGACATATATACGCAAACTTTGGTGCAATTGGCATCGGCAATAATGGGTTCGGAATTTAGTTGTTTACCTATTTTCTTTTTAGCTTTCATTAACCAAACCATTACAGCAATTGATATTAACGAGATTACAACTCCCCAAAATGTTGTATCGGGTTTTTGTTGGTTTATAAGGCTTACAACTATACCTACCAATAAACCTGCCGATAGTAAATAGAAAGCTGTACCCGTAATTTTTAATGCTTTTAGCTCGAAACTGCTTTTTGAACTGTTTGGATTTTGTTTAATACGCATTATCATAACTGCAATACCTAAACATGACATTACTTCGATAAAGCTATCGACACCAAAACCAAATAAAGTTAGGGTTTCATCTTTAAAACCTAGCACCATTGATACCACCCCTTCAATTATATTGTAGATTATGGTAAACAAACTCAATATATAAGCCTGCTTGTAGAGTTTATTTTCTTTTGTTTCCATCAAAAAACATATTACTTCTTTAAGACTGACAGTATAGTTTCGTTCAATTCAAACTTGCCTGTTTGTGGATTTACTTTAGTTAGCATTTCATCGGTTGTGTATTTATCGCATACAGTTTTGTGTGCCAAAGTGTCGGATAGGGCATATTTGCGAAGGTTTGCCAACGTGAGCATGAAAACGGTTTTTTGATTGCCTGTGCTGAAATAATAATATGTGATTGGAACTTCTTTTGTCCTATGGCTCCGACTGCTCTTTACTATTTCCGTTTTCGTGGTTTTATGAGTGTAAATAAACCAGTACGAAGTATCGGCAACCAAGCAAGGGGTACGGTTTATAAAACGGTAATTTTCGCCATTTGTAAGGCGAATGGCAAAAATGCTATCCTTGTAAAAAATGGTTTTCTTGTCCTTTTCAATGCTGATGATGTCGGGCGAAATAAAGAATTGTTTGAGTTTGATTTTATCGCCAACGTGTTGCATGTCGGTTGGTCGGGTTAGTTTGCCGTTTTTAAAATCGGAAAGGGTAAGGTACAAGCCCTCGACTTCGCTGTTTTTGATTTCCTTTTCATGTTGTGCGAAAAGTTGACCTGTTAGGCATAGCATTATTGCTATTGCTGCGATTTTTATATGTGTTTTCATTGTATTATTTTTTAAAGATTATTTACAATTCGTTTCACATGCAGTATCTCCAAACTCAACCTGTATGGTAGCGTGTTCAATATCGAACTGCTCATGTAACTGGTGTTGAACGTTGGTAATAAACGTAACATCGGTTTGCGTGTTGGTAACCAAATGCACAGTGAGAGCTGCATCGGTAGTACTTAATGCCCAAATATGCAGGTCGTGTATGTCGGAAACCTCCGGCAAACTTTTCAGGTAGTTGCGAATGGCTTCAATATTCACGTTCTCGGGAACGGCATCAAGTGCAAGGTTTACAGAATCAATAAGTAAATGGTACGAACTGTAAAGGATTACAGCAATGATAACAAACGAAACAAGTGAATCGACCCAAACAATGCCTGTGAAAGCCATAATAATGCCAGCTACTACTACGCCCAGCGAAACTAGGGCATCGGCAATAAAGTGAACAAAGGCACTGCGAATATTCAAATCGTGTTTTTTACCTTTCATAAATAGCCATGCCGTAAACCCGTTTACGGCTATGCCAATGGCGGCCACTGTAATGACGCTATTTGGGTTGATTTCGAGCGGTTTGCCCATGCGTTCTATGGTTTCCCAAACAATAAACGCCACGGCTGCTAAAAGCAATATGGTATTGAGCAACGCTATAAGAATGGTTGAACGGCGAAAACCATAAGTGAACTTCATTGTTGGCTTACGTTGCGAAAGGATTACCGCAACCCATGAGAATACCAACGCCAATACATCGCTCAAGTTATGACCCGCATCGGCAACCAATGCCATGGAGTTTGAGAAGAAACCGTACGAGGCTTCAACGATTACAAAAACGATATTTATGGTAATGCCTATTTTAAAGGCATTACCTAAATTCATATCGAGGCTATGAGGATGATTGTGTTCCATAATACATGGATTTTAATGTTTAAGTTTAATGCATATCACAAAAAGGACACCATTTGCCCGCTTTAACACTTTCAGATGACAATAAAAACTGATGCCCTTTTATACATTCCCATGCCATTTTTGTTTTACAATTGGTATAGCCTTTGGAAAGACACTTCCCTTTCTTTGAATTAGCCATTTCAACCATTGTTTCAATGCCGTAGGGTAGATTTCTCGCACATTGTGGACACCAGCTTTCTCTTGTTTTTATGCTAAAAGCAGTAGCAGACCACTGATGTCCAAATTTACATTGCCATAAAAGTTTTGTTTTCGAATTAACATAATTTACCGCAAGACACTTGCCTTCTCTCAAAAAAGCAATTTGCTGCATTTCCGTTAGAGACAGTTTCCTGTTTCCAGCACAGACAGGACACCAACTGCCAGAATATAGTACACTGCTTAGAGTAGTTCTCCATTTATGCCCATTCTCGCACTCCCATAAAAACTTCTGTTTTTTGTCTTTATAGTTTTTCGAAAGGCATTTACCGTTACGTTCTGATGTGATTTTTTGAATTTTGCTTTTTACATCGTTTGTAAGGTTTATTCCGGTATCTGTTTGTAATAAGGTTATTTCCATATTTAAAACCTAAAAAAATAACTTCATCAAGAGAAACCCCAGATGAAGTTATGCAGATTTACCTTAACCACAAGTCATTTCTCCGGCGTTCTTTTTTGCCGAAAGTAATTTGTAAGCCCCTTTTATAACGACTTTGGTATTTTGAATATCGAAACCTTCGGGTAGCTGAATTTCGACGAAGCCATCGTTGGTCTCGCCTATGAAACGGTACTCCGTAAATGGTTTTCCACCCTCTTCCTTGTTTTTCTCGAACGCGAAGATGTAATACTTATTGTCGAACGAAACCACTGCATCGGCGGGCACAGAGGTAACCTGTTTGTCGGTTTTCTCGATATGTGCCAGCACGTACATTCCGGGTAACACATTGTTGCAGGGCTGTTGAACTGTTGCATACACCTTAAAAGTTTTGTCGGCATTTATTGATTTGCCTACCTGATAAATTTTTGCTTTATGCTCGTGGGTTTCGTTGTTTATGGTAAAATGTGCAAATTGTCCGCTTGAAATGGTATTTGCATCTTTCTCGAATAAACTGAGTTCGAGCAATAGATTATCGGTACCCACAATTTCGAATAACACATCAGTGGGCGAAACATATTTGCCTATACTGATATTTGCCGTTTTTACATTACCACTGATAGGTGAGACAAGGGCAATTGTTGCTGAAATACTCTCTTCGGTAAGGGTAATAGGGTTAACGCCAATAACTAATAGTTTTTGCTCTATACCTTTAAGCTGTGCTTTAAGGCTGCGGTACTCTGATGTTATTTGTTGCACGTTTTTTTCGGAATAGACATCGTCTTTATAAAGCTCGGTGTGGCGTTTATATTCGGCTTCGGCAAATTCGATAATTTTGCTGTAAATCGACAAACTCGGTATTTTCGATAATGGCAAGAGTTTGACCTTTTTTAACCGCACTACCAGGCAATAAGTTTGATGATTTTATAAAACCACCCAAAGGAACAGTAACCGAAGCAGAATTTTGCGGAGCATTGGTAACTATACCGTTGGCTTTGATTACACCACTTACCTGACGCATCTCTACTTTACCCAGTTGAATACCTGCAAGTTTAATTTGATCTGCGTTTAGTTCAACAATGTCTTCGGGCAATTCTTCATGTTCGCCCTCTTCTTTATCCTCTCCTTCTTTGTGCCCCTCGTGGCTTTCCTTTTTGCTACTTTCGGCATGGGTTCCTGCCTCATGACCGTGTTCGTCGAGTTTTTTTTCGCCGTTGCAGCTCGTGAAGGTGGCTATACTAATTATTACTAAAAGAATGATGCTATATTTTATTGTTTTCATAAAAATCAGAATTAAAATGTTTTACCTGTAATAAAGTCAATTGAAATAATGGTTTGGTTGTAGCCGTTGAGTGCATTGAGATAGTTTTGTTTGATAGACAATGCACGGTTGAGTGACAAGATATAATCGAGATAGTCCATTGCACCTGCTTTGTAGCTGCGTGTGGCTTGTTCGATAATTAAATCGGCTTCGGGAACAGCTTGCTTTTCGTAAAACTCAACGCTGTTGTTGAACTTGCTGTATTCGCTCAAAAGAGCCTGATAACTGCCCGAAAGCGATTTGGTGTAATACTCTGCGTTGGTAGTTGCTATCTGCTGTTTGATTTTTGCTGCCTTTGTTTTAGATGTATAAGGAGTAAACCACAACGGAATGGCAATACCCGCCTGAACACCTGTAAAACGGTCGCCCGTACCGAAGGTTTGGGGTATGCCGTTTACCTCTTGTATGCCCTGTATGGTTTGGCTAAAGTAGCCAATGCTAAAATCGGGCATCATGTGGCTACGTTCCAAATTTTTCTCGATACGTGCAATTTCAACCTGCTGTTGGGTATAACCTAACGATGGATTATTGGATACTGCCGAAGAGTCAGAAAGTGAAACATACCCCGAACGGCGAAGTACTGTATCGGCAGGGATTAAAGCATAATCGACATTCAACAATGTTTGTAAACGCTGGTTGAGTATGCCAATATCGGCTGTGATTTGTTGCAACTCGTTTTTAATTTCGAGGCTTTGCGAACGGGCGGTAATCATTTCGAGTCGGTTTGTTTCGCCTGTTTTTGCCCTAAGTTCGGCAGCCCTTAAAAAACCAGAAAACAAACTATCCTGATACTTCAAAAGTTTTTGTTTGGAATATAGGTAAGCTAATTGCCAATACACCTGCTTAACCTGCGTGGTAATTTCGAGTTGTGAGGCTTTTTGCTGCCATTCGCTGCTTTTGATATTTGCATTTGCCAATTTATTTTGGTTAATGTACACTGTTGGAAAAGCGAACGACTGCGAAAGGGTAAAACTATTATCTTTGGTATATGAGTTAAACTGACCGTATTGCCCTTCGATAGAAGTTTTTGGAATATCCCACGAAGCCCCTTTGATGGCTTTTTGCACATCGACTGAATAGGCTGCGGAACGAACCGCCAAATTACTGTCTAATGCCAATTGAATGGCATTTTGAAGTGTGATAGGCTTTGTTTGTTGTGCTTCGGCTTTATTTACAAACAGTGAGCTTACGAGTAATAAAATCATTACCATACCACCTGTATTCAATTTTCTTTTTTTAGAAAAAAGTCTGAAATTACGTTTTGTGAAGATGATATAAAGGATTGGTAAAACGACTAAAGTGAGCAAGGTTGATGTAATAAGTCCACCAATAACAACGGTAGCCAGAGGTTTTTGAACTTCGGCACCAGCCGAGGTTGATAAAGCCATTGGAAGAAAACCAAGCGAAGCCACGGCAGCCGTCATTAATACAGGACGTAAACGAGTGTTTAACCCTTTTAAAACCCGTTCGGTAATGTCGGCAACACCCTCCTTTTCGAGTCGGTTAAATTCAGCAATAAGCACAATACCATTAAGAACGGCAACCCCGAACAAGGCAATGAAGCCAACACCTGCGGAAATTGAAAAATTCATATCTCTTAACCATAGGGCTACTACCCCGCCAATGGCAGCCATAGGCACAGCCGTATAAATAAGAACGGTTTGTTTGAGCGAATGGAAGGTAAAAAACAGCAATACGAAAATCAGCAACAAAGCCACAGGTACGGCAATTGCCAAACGTTCACGGGCTGCAATGAGGTTTTCGAACTGACCACCAAAAGTAGTGTAATACCCGACAGGCAAGGTGAGGTTTGCATCAAGTTTTGACTGTGCATCTTTTACCACGCTTTGCACATCACGACCACGCACGTTAAAACCAATGGTTAAACGGCGTTTTGTGTTTTCGCGCGACACTTGGGCAGGACCTGTTTTAATTTCGACACTTGCCAACTGGTCGAGTGAAATTAAGCGACCATCGGGCAGGGCAATACTAAGGTTTTTAACATCGGAAATATCACGGCGGTTGGCTTTATCGAGCCTAACCACAAGGTCGAAACGTTTTTCCTCGTCGAAAACCACGCCAGCCGAACTACCTGCAAATGCAGCCTTTAAGATATTGTTTATTTCTGTAACCGAAACGCCATATTGTGCCATACGTGGGCGGTTGTACTCTATTTGAATTTGAGCCAATCCCGTTACTTTTTCAACGTTTATATCGGTTACACCTTCGATGTTTTGTATTAATTCTTCGATTTGAGAAGCTTTAAATGCGAGCGTATCGAGATTATCGCCAAATAATTTAATGGCTACATCTTGACGTGAACCCGTCATTAGCTCATTAAAACGAAGTTGTATAGGTTGCGAAAATTCGAATTTAACCCCAGCCAAAACAGCCAGTTTTTCTTCCATTTTCTCAATCAGTTCTTCTCGGGTTTCGGCGGTTGTCCACTCGCTTTTGGGTTTGAGTGTTATAATATAGTCGCCCGTTTCCATTGGTGTAGGGTCGGTAGGTATTTCGCCAGGGCCTATTTTAGCAATTAAATGTTTTATTTCGGGAAAGTTATCACGCAAAATGGTATTTGCACGTTTCACCTCGTCAACTGTATTGGCAGGTGAACCACCCTGTAAGGTAATAACCAGTCCTGCAAGGTCGCCTTCTTCGAGTTGTGGAATAAACTCACCACCTAAACGACTAAACAAAAACAAACTGCCAATAAATAAAACTACAGCAGTTAAAACAATTGCCAGTTTGTGTTTTAAAGCATAAAGAATTACGGGATTAAAAGCCTTATGGAATAAATCCATAATCTTATCGGATATATTGCGTTTATGTTCGGTATTTTTGCTCAGAAACAAAGATGAAATCATGGGAACCCATGTAAGCGACAGAATAAATGCCCCAAGAATAGCGAAACTCACCACCTGCCCCATTGGTTTGAACATTTTACCCTCGATACCCACCAATGCAAGGATTGGTAAATACACAATTAAGATAATAATTTCGCCAAAAGCTGCTGCGGTTCGGATTTTACTTGAAGCCTGAAAAACCTCTTCGTCCATTTGTGGTTGAGTAAGCCGTTTTATGCCTGTATGGTGGGTTTTACTCATGGTAATACGGTGGACAATGCTCTCTACAATAATTACCGCTCCATCCACAATCAAACCGAAGTCGATAGCTCCAAGGCTCATGAGGTTACCCGAAACGCCAAAAAGCTGCATCATACCAATGGCAAAAAGCATAGCAAGCGGTATCACCGATGCAACAATTAAACCCGCCCTGAAATTTCCGAGCAATAAAACCAGAATAAAAATTACAATCAATGCCCCTTCAAGTAAGTTTCGGGTAACTGTGCCAATGGCACGGTCAACCAAATCGGTACGGTCGAGATACGGAGTTATTTCAATGCCTTCGGGTAGGGATTTTTGTATGGAAGTAATTTTCTCTTTAACTTGTCCGATAACTTCATTTGCATTTGCTCCTTTGAGCATCATTACCACACCCCCGACAGCTTCGGTGGTATCGGAAACCAGTGCACCGTAACGGGTTGCATGACCGAATTGCACCGTAGCTACATCACGCACTAGAACGGGAATGCCGTTTACGGATTTTACAACAATATTTTCAATGTCGTCGAGCGATTTTACCAATCCAATGCCACGTATAAAATAGGCTTCGGGCATTTTATCAATGTAGGCGCTCCCTGTATTCTCGTTGTTGTTTTCGAGGGCCTCGAAAATATCGGTCAACGAGAGGTTCATTGCCCTTAGGCGTTCGGGTTTTACGGCAATTTCGTATTGTTTCACAAACCCGCCGTAACTGTTTACATCAGCCACGCCAGGCGTTCCAAGCATTTGTCGGCGTACAATCCAATCCTGAAAGGTGCGTAAATCCATTGGTGTGAACTTATCCTTGTAACCGTCATTTATTTCGAGGGTATATTGGAAAATCTCACCCAATCCAGTAGAAATGGGAGCCATTTCAATTTTTGCCAATCCCTGTGGAATTTGGTCTTCGGCTTCACGGAGTCGTTCGCCAATTTGTTGCCGTGCCCAGTAAATATCTACATTTTCTTTAAAAACCACGGTAACAACCGATAAACCCAATCGTGAAATGGAGCGAAGCTCCACCACATCGGGTATATTGGCAACTGAAACTTCGACAGGTGCGGTTATGAAACTCTCAACTTCCTGAACCGCCAACGATGGCGCACGGGAAATAACCTGTACCTGATTGTTTGTAATGTCGGGAACTGCATCAATAGGCAGATGAACAAGCGAATATGTACCCCATGCAACCAATGCAAGGGCAAATAACCCGATAATTATCTTGTTCTTTATCGAAAATCGAATGATTTGTTCTATCATAATTAATTTAAAAAAAGTTAATACCAAAATTCCTTCACAGGCCCAATGGGGACAAGTAAAATTAGAAAAATCAGAAATTTGTATTAGCTTAATTTAGGCGGTTGCCAGATGGTGGCAAAAAGCGAAGTAATGAAAGTTGATTTGTACTCGGAAGAAATATTTTGAGCCAACGAAAAGTAATTAAGCTGCAAGTTATTAGCTTGATAAATAATGGGTGAAACACAACAATCGCAGGTGCAAAACGGTGAGCAGTTATCAGTTTCGTGGTTGTGATGCTCGGAAGCGCTATTTTCAAGTTCTATTTTATGCAAATTATCGTCTTTTTGGACATCAACACAAGGGATTGTGGTGAGAACCAAAACATAAAGGGACAATATGTAAGCAAAAAATCTCATTTAAATAATTTGATGCAAATATATATAAAAAAGCTATGCAACTGAGTTGCAAAGTTTTTATTTGCAATTTGCACAAATCCCTTTCACAACCATATTGATAGTTTCGAGTTTAAAGTTAGCGGGTAAGGTTAGGTTTGGTATCGCTATATCGTTTAAACAAAAGGTGTGTTTGCATTTTGTACAAAGGAAATGAACATGTAGGTCGGATGGATTGCATTCACAGGTTTCCTTGCACAAAGCATATTTTACTGAACCGGTACCGTCATCAATGCTATGGATTAGTTTGTTTTCTTCAAAAGTTTTTAGGGTGCGATACAAGGTAGTTTTATCCGCTTTTTCAAATTTCTGTTCTAGTTCGAGTAAGCTGATAGCAGATTTTTGTTCGCTCAAAACTTTTAGCACCAATTCCCGCATTGCGGTTGGTTTTATGTTTCGCATTGTGAGTTTATTATCGGTTTCTTTCATTTCATTTTTTTTAAAATCTATGTTTCAATTTAGCACTGCCCTATCCACGAAGCGGGTGCGGTGGGAGAAAAGCATGTGTTTGGCAGCGAAGGGACGGTTGCAGGGAAGGGCTGACAAACTCTTGCTTTTGTGTGTCGGGGTATTTGTTTTTTGTCTTTTCATCGGGTAATAAGTTGTCGGCAGAGTGGTTTTTTTTTAGGCTTGTTGCTAACGGTTAGTATATGAAAAGTTGCCGATTTCGAAGCACTTCATTTTCAAGTTACGATGAAGTAAAAACGAGCTACAACGCTTAATTTTACTACGATCTCGGCAATTTTTTATATACATTGTTACAGGGCGTTATTTCTATTTTCTTTATTTCCAGGTTGCATAATAAAATCCATTCTTGCCATTTCCAAGGTCACACCAAATTGAAAATTCTTGAGGTTTTTTCATTAGAGTAAATCTATTTCCGTCACTGTCAGCAAACTGCATTATTCCAACAGTGTATGTTTCTCCTGCTTTTAGATTATAACCTTTTAAAACATAATCTCCATTTACTTCTAGTTTTGCGTTGTTATAATCAAAAGTGTCATTGTTCGTAATTACAAATTGAGTTCCACTAAAACTCACAGATGCGTTTAAATCAACTGTTGAACTTTCTCCGTCATCGTCAGAGCCATAAGCAAGAAAGATGAACATTCCAATTGCTAGAATTGACAGTAAATAACTAATTCTTTTTTTCATACTACGTTAAATTTATGTTTATAATTTATTGATTTTATTATTAAAAGACCTGAGATACCACCGAATAAATATAAAAACAGGTCAATGAAATCGTAAGTTCCATTTATGATTTCTGTTTGTTGTAGTATTTCAGATAAAACTCCTAAAAATGAAGGGATTAATAAAATAGTCAAACTTTCTTTATTTATTTTATAATTCCATATTATTCCAAGAAGTACTGTCAAAGAAAATGTCCAAATCCAAGCAGGAGAATTATAAATAATCCAGTTCTGCAGTAAATCATTAATTCTCAATTTTGAACGGATTATTGTAATGTTTTCTGCTAGTCCAATTTTCTTTAGCCAATCGAACATTAATAAACTGTCAGATCTGGTTAATAAATAAATCAAACCGCCAATGATTATTGGAGTCAGAACAAATAATATTATATGTACGATTGTTCTTTTCATAATGCCCTGTAACGGATTGCGGTAAGAAGCGTTGCGCATTTCGTAGCGCATCAGTATCCCGGTACAAAACCGTTTATTAAATGTTTTACGGCTTAAATATAGCACTTTCTGCGCAATGATTTTTACCGCTTGTTGTCTGTTGTGCGGTATTATCAGAATACATTTACTTGGTACTTGATTTTTTATCCAATTTATATTTCATAGTATACCGATTTATTTCAGAATTAATTGTTTGCCACGATTTAGAAAGTTGTCTTTTTATAGCTGGCTCATTCATTATTTTTGATGCTGTATAAGCATATGAGAAATAATTTCTTTTTAAGGGGTTTCTTGTACGTGAACCATAATGACTATAGCCTTTGTAGATACTTTTTCTATGGATAGATATATCAGATTGCTTTTTTCTCTTTTGTTGTCCAGCTAAAAACGCCTTGTATCGTATGTGCTTTTTCATCTTACGATGATATTTAGATAAACTGGAAGACTTTAATAAAATCTTTTTTCCATCATATTCAAATCCTAAATATTGAAGTGGTTTAGAGGGGTGCTTTAATTTACCTTTATCAGTAAAGAAGGTTTTTTGTGTTTTGGCTTGTTGAATTTCAACCTTATATTTTGATATTTCTTCAATTATTAATTTTTCTACATCCTTTTCATATTGTGGTTCACAAACAACAATAATGTCATCAGAATATCTTTTATAAATACCAGATAATTCAATAACAACTTTGTTAAATATTGTTTTATCAAACTCCAACAAATAAAGATTAGCTAAAAATGCACTAATAGGAGTTCCTTGTGGTATACCCCTCATGTTATTGGCTAAATCACGAAATGTGTTTTTCTTTAATAACCCATTATCAATTATTCTAGTTTTAATGTCTGAATTATTAATAAGGAATTTTGGAATATCCTTCTCAATAACATCATTAGGATGTTTTATATTGAACTCTTTTAGTATATCGTAATAATCAACGAATACAAACTTGGTAAGTGAATTGAAAACTTTATAATGGTCAAGAGGTAATGATTTTTCATCTCTCGACAAAAGGTTGTACCAAGCTTGCTTAAGGCGTTTATGATTTAAGCTATCAAAGAAGCCTTTTATATCAAAAGACATTGCAACTAATTCAGTTTCCCGAACTTTAATTGCTTGAAATACATCATTAGCAAAATCAATATTACACTTGTTTCTTTTGAGACCAGTTATAGGGATTCTTCGGTATGCGCAAATGCAGTCCGATAATAATGGGTTAGATGCAAGTTGAGTTTCATACAGAGGTGTTAGAATTTTATTACAGTAGTATGAATAAATATGAGCATCAAGATGATTTGCATAGTATATTTCTCTAAACTTTGTAGTTCTTATTTTTTTACCAGTCTTAAAATCTGTTTCATAATGACTTTTTTTATCCTTACCAGCAACAAATTTCAGTCGTGGAATAACTAATGTCCTATGAATTAATGGATGAAATTTATGCTTTTTAATATTTTCAGGTGTCGAAACATAACTAGCAACAAATCCAAGGTCTTTAGTCGTAAGTTTACTTGTAAAGTGTGTATAGCCTTTAGGCTTGAACCATAAATGTTTATTGTATTTTTTCTCCATATCAAAAAATGTAATGTTCGGTGTCGTGGTTATTTCTCATACTTGCTGCTATCCCTTTCGGAATGAGGTTTAACTCTACTCAGCTTTCGCTTTTCGCACCACTTTTAAAACAAATGATAGTCTTAACTTTATTAACTTTAAGCAAACTTATTATGTTCACATTCGTAAACGTGTTAAAGAACTATACTCTATTGATTATATCTAAATACCTTGAACAATTACAGTCCAATTCTTGGATATATCAAATAGGTTAGATGTCTCCACCATATATCGGGAAACTCTCAATTTTCCCCTCTTAACCGCCTAATTGTACAAGAGACCTTCCGAACATTACATCACTATAAATTTAGGTTTTATTCTCTCTTTTTCAAATATATTAACCCATTTTTATTTTGGGGTTGAATTTTAGCATTACAGACAACGGCCACTTGTATGAGCAGTAGCGGTTTGCGTGCTACAAACTTATCAAATTATGATGAAGTTTGAGCGGCTTACAGAACTTAAAAT
This sequence comes from Bacteroidota bacterium, assembly GCA_003249935.1. Taxonomy (GTDB): domain Bacteria; phylum Bacteroidota; class Bacteroidia; order Bacteroidales; family UBA5342; genus SZUA-561. The sequence continues at coordinate 941 of QKHT01000238.1, read as the reverse complement.
TAAGCACTTTTGCCGCTATTGCTTATACAAATTGTTGTAGCCAGTTATTTTTCAATTCCAATCTCTTTAATCATCAATTTAGTTGGGAATTCTGTTGTTAATTCAACCTTTATCCAACCAAATTTCTTTTTATTGTTTTCATTCAATCGAAATGGTATATAATTCTCGTTCCATAAACCTCTAATATGTGACATGTCACCAAGATACTCTCTCCAAAAGAATTCTCCACTTTTTCTATTAGACCACATTATATTGGAGTCAATAATTTGTCCATATTCACATTGATAAATCATCTCAATATTTTCATAATGATAGGTGATTGGTATTTCAATCATATTATTTAATATATCCAGTCGAAATGAATGTTGATGAAAATACTGAAATGTATCATTAGTGTTCCAATATTCTTCTTCATAAACAAATTGAAAATCGACTTCCAAGTCCATATTGTAATCAATCTTTAAGGTATCTTTAAATACAGAATCAAAAATCAGAGATTGGGCTTTAATATCGTTTTCAAGATGTGGGTTGAAAACTTGTACGTCTACCGAGTCTATATGATTCTTTCCTGCATAAAAATAAACTAGGGTTGAATTCTGTATATTTTCAAGCTCTCTATCTTTCTCACAAGACATCAATCCAAACAATATTAAACTTAAAATCAGTATTTTGTTTATCATGCTTTTTCTGTTAATGTATCTACGTTTCACCAATTGGCTACAACGCCCTGCGGTATGAAAAGTGGCGGATTTTCGTGTTACTTATCTTTCCAAATGGTGAATGCCCGCGCGAGCACGAAACCTTGCAAACTTACACATTTCCGCCATTTTTTATGACCGCTTGTTGTGCGTAGTGATTAAATATAATTAGATTTTTATTCCTTTGGTAAGTTGGTATTCATTTGAATTCATGCCGTATTGTGCTTTTATATATGCTTTAAT
>QKHT01000066.1 GCA_003249935.1 Bacteroidota bacterium | reverse complement strand
ATTATTGACCAACATACGGTTTATCATCTCGGTGCATCGTTGAAGGACTTAGGCAAGCGATGGTTTGCATTTTCGAAAATGGAAATGAGTGCCGGGGAGATTTTGAGTAAACTGGGGGAGTGAACAGTGAACAGTGAACAGTGAACAGTAAGCAGTGAGGAGTGAACAGTGAGCAGAGGGGGGTGTGCAAGTTGTTAGTTAACAGTCGAATAGTGATTCACTGTCGTTTCGCTAAGGCCAAGGGGCCTTGAAGCATTAGCCCGGGGCATCGCCTCGGGAATCTATAACAATTAGTCTGAATGCGCCCTGAAAGGGCAGGTTAAATCAATATGCGAATAATCGTTATTGCCCAATCGGTTAACCTGCATATACAGATGCGGCGTACCACTACAAATACAGACGTGGTGTGCCACGTCTCTACTGAAAAAATCGGGTTTGAGGATGGATATTTCCTGAAAAGCAAACCAATATGCCGTACCTCCGGCACTTGTCCATTTTGTTGTTGGCATTCGAATGGTTCCGCGCATGCCATCAGGACCCAAGGCGTTGCCTTGGGCTGAAATAAGTTGCCCTTGCAGGGCGCATACACACAATAAGATTGCCAATGCAAGTCGCATAGTGATGGCCTTAATATTTGTAAAACCAACCAAAATACCTGACCGGTTTTGGGTATCTGTCGGCTATGCCATGCCATATTTACCGTTTAATAAATTTTTGTAACTTGCACTCATTAAACGGCAACGGGATTATGCGCTTAGATCGGGACATTGCAAACTATCTGAAACAGGTTATACAAACTGAAATACCTGGATCGAGCATATACCTCTTTGGTTCACGGGTAGATGAAAATGCCCGGGGAGGCGACATTGACATCATGGTTTTGACCAATGAACCGGTAGAAAAAAGAATATTCCGAAAAATCAGGTTGAGGTTTATAAAAAGATTGGGATGGCGTAAAATAGATTTAATCAATTTTACCTATGCCGATGAATCGACATTCCGAAAACTAATCGACACAAATTGCATTAAGTTATGAACTCACCGAAAAATCATCAGCTTATCGCGCTTCTTCGAAGTGAATGGGAGCTACTTATGACTTCGATGCTCACATTGCAGTTGTCTGTAAATAAATGTAAGCTCATCGGGCAAAAAAATAGCTATTCCTTCGAAGAGCTGGAATCGTTTGACTCGCTGACATCAAAGTTTAGCCGAACGTCCGATATTTTTACACAAAAAGTGATGCGAACCATATGGATGTTAATGCACGAAGGCTTTGTTCCTTTTATTGACATGCTAAATAAAGCAGAGAAAATGTATATTATAGAATCGGCAGATAAATTGATAGAGATTCGCGATTTGCGAAACCAGATTGCCCACGAGTACATCCCCGAAGCCATCCGTGATTTAATTCCTGAGGTCATTGATTTATCTGTCGAATTAAATAAGAACCTTGAAGTTTGTCGGCTATTCCTCGAACAACGTCATTGGATTTGATTATCGACGATGATATTCACTTTAGTGCCGATATGACCCCATTTGAGGCTATGGTTCCGCTTTAATTATTCTCCTGCTACTGGCTGTTGGCTGTTGGCTTTAAAAAGTACAGAGTATTGATTACAGAGTATTGAGAGCAGTGAGCAGTGCGTGTGCAAGTTGTCAGTTAACAGTCAGATCGTGATTCACTGTAGTTTAGTTAAGGCCAACGGCCTTGAAGCATTAGCCCGGGGCATCGCCCCGGGAATAGGATTGTCGAGACAAAACAAGCCCTGAAAGGGCGTAAGAATTTGTAACTAAACGACATTGAATGGTAAATGGTAAATGAAGAAATGGTAAATTTGTCGCCGTCTACTTGTTTACTTGTACCTCGTAGATGATAAATGGCTAAAGGTTTATAAATATAGGTATGGATAAAGGTGAAATTGTAATTTATCAAACTTCAGATAATCAGACATCGTTGGAGGTACGGCTTGATAACGAAACAGTATGGTTAACACAAGCACAAATGGTTGATTTGTTTGGTAGAGAGCGTACAGTAATAACAAAGCATATCAATAATATTTTTAAGGAAAATGAGCTTCCCGAAAAAAGCAATGTGCATTTTTTGCACATTGCTTTTTCTGATAAACCTGTAAAATATTATAGCCTTGATGTAATCATATCGGTCGGTTACCGTATTAAATCGCAAAGAGGTACTCAATTCCGGATTTGGGCCAATAGTATTCTGAAAAATTACTTACTCAAAGGCTATGCCGTTCATCAACGGTTTGAGAATATTGAAAAAAAGCTATATCAACATGATAAAACGCTGCTCGAACACGATCAGAAATTCGATATAATTATTAAAACAGGTTTACCTCCACACGAAGGCATTTTTTACGATGGACAGGTTTATGATGCCTGGCAGTTTGCATCCGACCTAATAAAATCGGCTCAAAAAGACATTGTGATTATTGATAACTATATAGATGATAGTGTTCTAACTCTACTAAGTAAAAGAAACACAACAGTAAAGGCAAGCATCTACACCAAGCAAATTTCGACACAATTGAAAATTGATATTCAAAAATACGACACACAATACCCTCCCATTGAATTAAAGTTGTTTTCGAAGTCGCACG
>QKHT01000216.1 GCA_003249935.1 Bacteroidota bacterium | reverse complement strand
ATGGGATTCGCTTAAGATACGCAGCCTACGGATACATCTGGAAAACAACCGACAAAGGAAAAACCTGGACAAAAATCACCAATGGGTTAACCGAAAACACCGAAGTTGGTAAAATCATTGTAAATCCGAACAAGCCAAACAACCTGATCATGTTGACCAACATGGGGCTTTTATTAAGTTCGGATGGTGGATTGACATGGCAAAATTCTACCAGCGGATTACCGAATAATCTTCCGAGAGACCTGACCTCGTATTACAATAAAAAAACGAAGGAGTTTGTATTGTATTTGGTTGAACAGACCGTATATGAAGCGAAAGGCAACTCTGTTTCGGCAAAGGGCGGAATATTTAAAAGCACCGATGGAGGTAAAACATGGATGAATGTAACCGGCAATTTCGCAGTGGATTTAACCAAAATAAATTACCCGGCAGAAATTGCCCGTTATTACAAAACAATCGCGTATTGGTTCAATATAACTCCGGAAGAGGCACGCAACAAATATTCGCAACTGCCAACTAAAACACTTCCGGTTTTCAACCGGATTGCTGTAAATCCGGTCAATAAGAACGAAATCTATGTCGCATACAATAAGAAACATGATTTTACATTCACTCCCGGCGATTTATGGAAAACCGACGATGGCGGTAAAAAATGGTATCCGTGTGCTCGTCAGGGTGCCTATTGGAAAAGCGGAAAAGATGACAGTTATTGGAAAAGTATTGGTATGCCAACCGGCACCAATGTTCAGTTTGCACATTTGCAAACATACATGGATAACCAATTCGAGACTTCAGGAAACCGAATGCTCGAGATTAATGCCAAGGGCGATGTGTTTATTGGCATCGATCAGCAAACTTTGAAGTCAACCGATCATGGTAAGACATGGAAACAGATTGATGATTTCGAAACATCGCCGGGCAGCAACAAATGGATTGGCTCGGGCGACAGCAATTTACCGGGAAGATTTATGCTGCTTGAAACAGGTATTAAAGATCGCTACCTGCTTTGCAGCGGTGAACACGGATTGTGGCAAACCACCGATCTGGATGGATGGAAGGATAAGGATGCAGTGGCTGTGGAGCAAATCGAAGGACAGGTTCACGATAAAAACGGACGAAGCGGTACACATTCCATTTCTACTGTGGCGGTTCACCCAAAGGACCCTAATATCATTTACATTCTGGCATGGCGACAAGAGAATCGCGGTAAATTGAGACGCACGCTCGACGGTGGAAAAACATGGGAAAACATCGCTACCCTTTTCGAAAAAGATAACGAGGAACACAGAGGACTGGCTGCACAAAACTCACTTACAATCGATCCTGTGAATCCTGAAAATATGTATTTCTGTGCCACTTTTAACCAAATTTCTGAGATTAGCGGTGGCAATCCAGGATCGATGACAAAAGGAGAATACGGTTTCTATCGTTCGTTCGATGGCGGCTACAGCTGGGAACCTGCCAACAAAGGATTTCATGAAAAAGCAAGCGTACGACGTATTATTTTGCATCCTGATCATCCGGAGGTAATTTATGCTGCATTGAACGACAATAACGGTGGTCTTTTCAAATCATCCGACAAAGGCAGCAACTGGGAACGGGTAACAATTCCGAATGTGATTAAATCGGTCAATAATGTATTTATCGATCGCAATACCAAAGCCATTTATATTTCAGCAGGTCGCCGAAACGGAACTTACGAAGAAGGTGGTGTTTGGAAAAGTACCGACAATGGTTCGAACTGGGAACAAATCTTCAAAGCGCCATTCGTTTGGCAATGTGAATCTTCGCCGGTAAATCCCGATTTATTAGTGATAAGCGTTGCCGGACAAAACGCGCCAAATGTCGAAGAATTCATGAATCCGGGTGTTTATTTATCGCAGGATGGCGGAAAAAACTGGAAGAAAATAAACAAAGGTTTGGGACAACCCGACAAGATTGTGGATGTAAAACCGGATCCGTTTAATAAGAACATTTTATGGTGTGCATCCTGGGGATGTGGCTGGTTTAAAGCCATTATAAAAGAGTAAGTTTTTGAAATTAGATTTAAGTAAGATGAAAAGAAGAATATTAGCGTCAGTTTTTGTATTTCAGTTTCTTGCAGTATTTCCGTGGGATGGACAAGTCTCGCCTTCAAATATCAGATATGGAATAAACCCCAAGGCAAAGAAAATAGATGTTATTGTACCCGAACATGGCATGGCCGATCCCCATGCCTGGGTAATAGGTAAAACGTTGTATATTGTTTGTGGACACGATCAAACATGGAATCCAACCACCTCATTTCCAATGGATAGATGGGAAGTTTGGTCGACTAAAAATCTAACCAAATGGAAATATCATACCAGTATCTTGCCAAAGGATTTATACATCGGCGATAAGCCCGATTGTTTTGCCGGTGATATTTGCGCGCGCGATGGTAAGTTTTATTGGTTCTTTTCGAACCGGTTTTATAATACCGGCGTAGCTGTTGCAGACAAAATTGATGGAAAATACCACGACCTGCTCGGTAAACCATTGTTGCCGACAGACATTATTCCGGAAGAACCATACGATCCCGAGATATATGTCGAAAATGGCGTTTATACGATTTGTTTTGGCAGGGGAAACTATTACATGGCCACTTTGGCAAAAGATATGAAATCGCTGGCCTCGGAGCCAAAGCAAATTGTTGTGAAAGACAAGGCTGGTAACAAATTAACCACCAGCGATAAATCTTCGCTCTTTAAACGCGGTGGTTGGTACTACTTGGTATATGGCGACCGATATGCCATGTCGAAAAATCTGTATGGCCCCTACGAATTTAAAGGCCCGTTTTTGAATGGTGGTCATACCAGCTTTTTTGAGTGGACAGACGGACAGTTATATGTGTTGCAGGAAAACCACGACATTTGTGCATTTTATCGTGGCGCAAGCATCAAACCGGTCTTTTTTAATGAGGATAATACGGTGTTGATTCCAAAAGATGATCGAATGTATCCGGCGCCCGGAAGACCTTTCGAATTTAAAAACAGTACCATGGGATGGAGCGCGTTATCGGGTACCAGTGTGAGTTTTGGCAAAGGCGCAATAAGCGGTAACATCTCGGCTGAACATGCTCTTATTCAAAGTGCACCATGGTTGTACACCTTATCGGCCGATTGCTCGAAAATTAGCTTTAAAATTAAAAATGAAACCAGTGCAACCGAATTAAAACTGGCTATCTTTTCAAGAAATCACGAAAAGGGCTTTTTTAAGGCTGGTACTGAACCGGTAGATTGGAGCAAGCAGGAATGGATTGCTATTCCGATAAGTGCAAATGAGAAAAGGTTTAAAACATATACCCTCAACCTGTCGAAGTTTAAGGAGATTAAGGACCGGATCATGCAAATAGCGGTTCAACCCGCAGCCAATGCCGGGCGTGGTAAATGGACCATAGATGAAATAATAGTAGATTAGAGAATGAACAGTTAACAAACAAAATATAAATTTTCATTGTTGTCCGGTAAAAATTAGTTTAATGCGTTTTTTTACTTCGTTCGAAATGACAATCAGTAAGTTAGGTAGATGTTAGGGGGTAGATTGGTGGCGAAGCCGCCAATCTACCCCCTAACATCCAAAAATGCTACAACACCCTGTCCTTCAGAGCGAAGCGACGAATCTCAGATATTTTACCGGACAATAGTGATTTTAAATAAGTTATATTCATGAAAAAGTGCATTTTAATTTTAAACATGTTTTTGGTCTCTTTATTGTTATTGGCTGAACCACCTAAGCCGCCCGTGGGGATGCGATGGGTGCTGAATCCTGATTTTTCGGATGAGTTTAATGGTTCAAGTCTCGATACTACCAAATGGCTGGATCATCATCCAACTTGGAAGGGACGTAAGCCCGGACTTTTTATGCCGTCGCAAATTTCGGTTAAAGATGGTTTCCTTCAATTGAAGGGCGAAAAAATGGTGAAGGATACCGTAGTAGATAAGCAGACGTATAATGTAAAATGTGCGGCTGTGGTTTCTAAAAAGGCTGCCTATTTGGGTTACTACGAATGTCGGTTAAAAGCTGCCGCAACAACCATGTCGGCAACATTTTGGTTCTCAAGTAATCATTACCAGGGGCCGAATAATTGCGACAGTTTTCATCAGGAGTGGGATATTCAGGAGTGTATTGGACGCGATGGCGATTTTAAAGGCAGCTTCTTTTCGCGTGGTATGCATTCTAATGCGCACTATTGGTATGAGGATTGCAAAAGAAAGCGATTTGATCATCGTGCCCCCGAAGTGAGGATAGAAGACAATGAACTTGCTTCGAAAGATTTTCATGTTTATGGCGGATGGTGGCGTAACGAAAAGGAAGCCAGCTTTTATTATGACAACAATGCACCAAAACATCAGAAGTTTTACGACAAAATAACTGATAAGCCCTTCAACAAACCCATGTATATGCGATTGGTAAGCGAAACCTACCCATACCCATGGATTGAGCTGCCGACCGACGAGGAACTGGCTGACAACAGCAAGAATACAGTTTATTACGATTGGGTAAGGGGATACAATCTTGTGCCAGCCGATAAAATGGATGAAAACAATTCGGTTCAACCCAAAAATTTGTATCACGAAGGGGTGTTTTTCGAAAGTGCAGTGCTCAATGTAAAGGCTTCCGGCACGCTCAATTTGCCTCTTTCCTACAAAACAAACAGCAATAAGCTTATAAAACTTACCTTGTTCGATGCAAACAATAAGGTAGTAGCAACCACTTCAATCAATGCATTAGCAGGTTACGCCAACCTTTTGGTTTTGGTTGAACCCGATGCCTCGTTGGTTGCCGGTGCCGAATACCGTGTGGTTTCATCGCTACAGGATAGCAGCAACGCGGATAAGGGACAAAAGGATTCGAACTGCATTTATGTGCACGTTGAAAAATAAAAGCCCTGCTTTATTTCATAAAAAATGCGATGTCGGTGCCGACATCGCATTTTTTTTTTTATGTGGTTTTGTAATGCTTACTTTTTCTTTATGATGGCTTTCAATTCGGTATCCATCGCTTTAACCATGTCTGCATTTTTATCGGCAAGATTCACCTTTTCTAAATTCGACAGTGCGTTGTTGGAAATTCGAAGTCCGTTATTCGAAAGTGTCAGTGCATAGTTCGAAAATTGTAGTCCGTTAATCGAAAGTCGCAGATCGAAGTTGGAATATGCGAATGAAAATCGGTTTAAGTTCAAATCACTTATTTGCAAAAACCAAAACCACCAAATAAGTGCTTCGCAAACTAACAACCTTTTTCGATGGGGATCAATACCGCCAATCTGTCGGAATGTACTGAACGGTCAGAGGGCTGGTTATTTGGTGGTGGCTTTACATTATTTATAGTTCTTCGGGAAAAATCCTGTAAGCCATAGCTGTTAAGTTAGAAATTTAAAAAGCTGTATATGAGAATAATACATTTTTTTTTACCCCACTTTTTTTGGATGCAGCGTGATTATTATTTAATTTTGCCATATCAAAGAATATATTTTAGTTTAACCGAGAGTCAATTGGCGTTGCTCTCCGGCTTTAAATGTGCGACTTATTTATCTAAAATACAAGTAAATAAGTCAAATATTTCCTTAAAACAGAGTCTGTTTTTCTTGCTGTTCCAACCAGTGGATTTGGGCGAATATACAATAGCATTCTTCTACAAATTTTGATGGTTTAAGACGTTGAAGTGTAAAAAAAATCAGATGGTTTCAAAGTTGTATGATTACGCTAACAGGCCAACAGCCCGAAACAAAAAAAAGCGGGAGTAATTTCCCGCTTTTAGTTATTGTTCGAACCTTGTTTTGAGTTCGGTGAGTGAGTGGATATTGGTAATATCGGTTTTGCATGGCACCACCGATATATATCCGTTTTTAACAGCCCATTCGTCGGTGTCGGCAGCTTCGGGTTCGTGGTCTTTAAAATAGCCCGTAAGCCAATAGTAAGTGCCACCGTGCGGGTCGGTACGTTTTTCGAACTCTTCCACCCATTCGCCCGATGCCTGCCGGCAAACTTTTACCCCTTTAAGGTTTGAACCATCGGGAAAGTTAACGTTGAGGCAAGTTTTGGTTGGTAAACCGTTTTCAAGCACCTCTTGTACAATTCGTCGAACCGCCTGTTCGCAAAACGAAAAGTCGGCATCTTCCTTGTAACTATTTAGGCTGAACCCAATAGACGGAATATTATTAATGCATCCTTCGATTGCGGCACCCATAGTACCACTATAATGCACACTTACCGAAGTATTTGTGCCATGATTTATGCCCGACACAATAAGGTCTGGTTTTCTGCTTGTAATCTGATTTAGTGCTATTTTTACCGAATCGACCGGTGTTCCGCTGCATCGGTATATACTGAACCCCGGTTCATCCCATACTTTATTTACCCTTAATGGCACTTTTACGGTTATGGCCGACGACATGCCCGAGCATGCGCTATCGGGAGCTACCATAATAATTTCGCCTACATCGCGCAAAAAAGCGGCAAGGCTGTTTATCCCTTTGGCTTTGTAGCCATCGTCGTTGGTAATAAGAATTAACGGTTTGTTTGTCATACAATTATTCGTTAAACTCATTCCATGCCAAAGCCGATGCACCTAAAATAGGTGCTTCGCCCAACGGAAGTTTTGACCCGAGTATTTGGATTTTATTTCTGAAAATTGGGAGCAAGTGCGCTTCCATGGCTTCCTTGGCCGGTTCAACAATAAGATTCCCTGCCGCTACCGGACCACCAAACAAAAAGATGGCTTCGGGCGAAAGATTGTGTACCAGGTTTGCTAATGCCATTCCCAGCCATTTGCCGGTTTGTTCAAATATCTTCACCGCTATTTGGTCGCCATTCTGAACTGCTTTGTATACATCGTAGGCCTCAATTTTGTTAAACGGAATATTAGCGAGTTCCGATTCGGTGTCGTTGTAGTATGCCAGCATTTCGGCGGCAGTACGTTTAATGCCGGTTGCCGAACAGTAGGCTTCTACGTGGCCCGGAATGCCGCAGCCACAAATACGTCCGCCGGGAATAAGCATCGTGTGACCAAATTCGCCTGCAAAGCCATCGTGTCCGTAAACAAGTTCGCCATTAACCACATAGCCGCTGCCCACACCTGTTCCAAGGGTTATCATCGCAAAATTGCGCATATCTACTGCGCCACCATATATCTGCTCGCCAATTGCTGCCGCATTTGCATCGTTGGTAAGTACCACCCGGTCGAATTTAAGTTCCTGTGCTACAAGTTGTACCAGATTTACAATGCCTTTGAATGCAAGATTGGGAGCGTACTCTATCGTGCCGTTGTAGTAATTGCCGTTGGGGGCTCCAATGCCTACACCCGATAATACCGATAAATCTGACGCGCCTGTGCTTTCGAGAACCAAACCCTCTATGGATTTTGCTATTTGTGATGCAAAACCTTGGGCATCATCTACTTTTGTGGTAGGAAATTTGTCGCTTTTTAAAACTCTGCCAGTGCGATCCACCAAACCAAGTACAGTATTGGTACCGCCAATGTCAATGCCTATTGCAAATGTATTCATTTTTAATTTTTGTTTATACTTAAACCTTCTATTGATTTAGTCTGCAAGATAGTAGAAAAATTGCCAAATGTTGTTTGTAATTGGTTTAAATTATGCCTGATATGGTGATTTTTTCGTGTTTGTCTTTATTGTTAAATTTATATGGCTTAACTTTAAAGAACTGCTTAAATTGCATATATTTTAACTTCATATCAAATACTAAGGAATGAAAATAATTTGTATTGGAAATTATCCCCCCCGTCAGTGTGGTATTGCTACCTTTACCGAAAATTTGTTGAATTCGGTTTTGTTAGCCGCAAAGCAGCAAGGGCGTAAAATTGAAATTGGCGTGGCAGCCATGACCGATCGGCAAACTGTATATCGTTACCCGGATATTGTTGTGCGTTCCATCCCGGATCAATCTGTTGATGCTTACCGTGAAACGGCCGATTTTATTAATAATTCGGGAGCCGATATTTGCCTGGTTCAGCACGAATTTGGGATATTTGGTGGCGAAAGCGGCCTTCTTTTGCTTACAATGCTTAAAAATATTAACATACCAATTGTTACAACGCTACATACGGTTCTCGAAAACCCGTCGTTCCATCAGCTCGAAATAATGAAGCGTATTGGCCGTTGGTCGAATGCTATTGTGGTGATGGGGCGTTTGGCCAAAGGATTTCTTACATCGATTTACGAAATTGCCGAAGAAAAGGTGTTTTATATTCCTCATGGTGTGCCTGATTTTGGGCTTCTCGACCGAGCAACAATGGTTCGACCCGCAATTTGGGAAAACAAGCGTGTTTTGCTTACCTTCGGTTTGCTTGGGCGAAGTAAAGGTATCGAAACAGTTATTAAAGCCATGCCCCGCATTATTGCACAACATCCCAACGTAATTTATGTGGTTTTGGGTAAAACTCACCCCAATGTTGTGCGACATGCCGGCGAGGAATATCGGGAGTATTTGCAGGATTTGGCGGTGCGATTGGGGGTTGAAAAGTATGTGTTTTTTGTAAACGAATATGTTAGCGAAGAGGCATTGATGAATTATCTGGCTCAATCCGAAATATACATTACGCCGTATCTTAACCGGGCTCAAATTACATCCGGCACGCTTTCGTATGCTGTAAGTGGTGGTTCAGCCGTAATATCTACACCTTACTGGCATGCCGAAGAGTTGTTGGCCGAAGGCAGAGGTTGCTTGTTCGATTTTGGAAACCACCGCCAATTGGCCGAAGTTGCAAACCGGCTTTTGAACGATGCTGACGAATTAAACGCTATTCGCAAAAATGCATACGAATTTGGCCTAACGCTTTCCTGGCCCAAAATGGGCGGCAAATATCTCGATTTGTTCGACAAAATTAAGGTAGAAACCCTCCATATACCGGTTCAGCCAAAAACGGCTGTTGGCAATATTCCGGCATTTGAAATTGGTCATGTTGAACAACTTACCGATGATACCGGCATTATTCAGCATGCCCGTGGCTGTATTCCGTTTTACAAAACCGGCTATTGTATCGACGATAATGCCCGCGCCCTGCTAATGGCCGTAAAGGCATCGCGGTATTACGGCGACAATCGCATGAAACCGTTTATTACCAAATATCTGGCTTTTATTATTTATATGATGAACCCTGATGGTACGGTCATTAATTTTTTGGATTACCATGGGCATAAGTTCGACGAAGGCGATACCGACGATACTTTCGGACGAACCATTTGGTCTTTGGCCTATCTGATGCGGTATGCGCCATGCGACTCAATTAAGAATATTACCCGCGAGATGTTTTCGAATTCGGTAAATAATCTGTCGAAATTGCATCACTTACGTGGTTTTGCGAACGCTATTTTTGGCTTGTATCATTATATTCGTGTTTACCCCGACCAGGATTATTACATTAAACTGATGATTGATTTGGCCGACAAGCTCTGCGAAAGCTTTCAAAAACATGAAACCGGCAATTGGCAATGGTTCGAACCAATGTTAACTTACGATAATGGCATGTTGCCGGCTGCGTTATACAAAGCATACGTCATTACCGAAAACCCGTTATATCTTGAAATTGCCGACAAAACTTCGGCATTTCTCGAAAGAAAATGTTTTGTTAGGGGACACCTTACTATTGTTGGCAACAAACGCTGGTTGCGCAACGGCGACGAAGGCTTTGGCTTTGGTCAGCAACCCGTTGATGCATTTGCCATGATTATGATGTATAAATCGAAAAACAGTGCGCATGGCAACGAAAATTGTCGGGAGAGGATAATACAATGTTTCGAGTGGTTTTTAGGCGAAAATGATTTGAATTTACCTTTGTACGATTTTGATACACATGGTTGTAACGATGGATTGGAAGAGTTTTGTGTGAACCGGAATCAGGGGGCCGAAAGTCTGCTTGGGTATTTGATGGCCTGGCTTTGGACCGATATGTACCGAATAAAGCAGTGAGCAGTAATCGGTAAGC
>QKHT01000293.1 GCA_003249935.1 Bacteroidota bacterium | reverse complement strand
CATTAATCCATTTTTGTCAATTTTACACAAATCATTCAATGATTTATCATAAACCAATGGGGGCAGGTTCATTTCATGTCGATATTCGTTAATGTTTTTTACAACGCGTTTTTCACTAATTCGATTAAACGGCCAAAACGACAGCAGAAGCATAAAATAAAGGATATTCATAATGTGGTATTTAGAATTATTGAACAATTAGTTTATATGTATCCATCTCGTTACCATCGACAAAAAGCGTATAGCAATAAATACCGGGTGTAAAATTGGTTGCATCGAAAATTACCGATCCATTCCCCTGTAGTCCATCATGGATGGATATGGTTTTACCAGATAGGTCAGTAATGTAAATGGTTCCCTTACCCGTAGCAATTTCGTAGCCGATAGTGGTACTGCCCTTAAATGGATTTGGCACATTGGGCTTCAGGAATGTTTTGGAATCTATTTTGGCACTTTTGGCTTTAGGGCCTTTCAAGGAGGCTAATTCAGTTTCGAGCTTTCCTATACGCAATTCCTGATTCTGTATGGCTTGCACCAAAATCGGAATAAATTCGGTGGTGCGCACGCGCAGATATCCACTCTTTTCATCCTTCTCAACAAGATTTGGATAGAGCGGAAGCAATTCCTGAGCAAGAAAACCAAACTTTACTTTTTGAGGTTCTATGCGCTTATTACCCGTTTTCATATACGAAACAGTATCGTTGTATATATACGAAACCGGTCTTAATGCCCGAAACAGTGCCGGGTCGTACTGCATTGTACTAACATCCTTCTTCAACTTTTGATCGCTGTATTCATATGCATACAGGTATTCTAAATACGAGATACAGCCATAATTAGCCTGAATATTTTCGGCGAATAACTCGGCCCATGGCCGAAGCAACCCTAAAGTTGTGTAGCTAAACCCATCTGTGTAGGGATTGGGACTAATGTCGGAATAATCCATATCAGTGGTAATTACAATATTACCGGATGGCAATCCGTTTGGGGTTTTGAACACCGTTCGGTTTCCCGAGATGGTAGTTGCAAAACCCGCTTCGGGAGTTTCTGTACCAATGCCAATTTGCCCTGGTAATACTTTTATCTGGCCTGTAATTGTAACACTACCCAACATGAGCAGTGAGAAAAGTTTTAATGGGTTCATAAACTTTAATTTTAGAAATAATTATTGCCGCAAACCTAAAAAAAAAACGATAACTTCCAAAAATAACAGAATAATTAAATAATTAATTCCGCTTGCATTTACTTAACCTAATTTTATAGCCTGTTACGGAAATGATAGTATTGTTAAAGACCAACTGAATTGGATGATTAATAAAATTAAGGCAAAGAATTGGAAAGTTGGGTTAATATATTGTCCGGCACCGGAATAATAAAACTTATTTGGCAAATGTACGAAGGGTCCGCCGGCAAAATACCCTACTCGCCACATCCGTTGCGCGAATTGGGTACACCCGAAGAGCAGATTACCCTACTGCCTTATGGTTGCACCACATTGCGCATTGCCGAAATTCCGGTTGTGGAAAAACAGATCAAATAGCCCCCCGATTCGGGGCATTTGCAAATCGAATATTGCGTCATTCGGCACGAATAATTTTTCGCACTGCACACATTTTTTTTAGCCATAGCCCCTTAGGTTTTTATCAGCTAAATTTATCCATGTTCAATACTTTGGTTCAGCCCAAAGGCATTGTTGCGAGCATTAAATTGAATATAAATAATTAAAATTCTTTTTTATGAAAAAACTATTGTATCTCTTTTTATTGGCCATAATGGGTATGGCCTGTTATAGTTGTAACGAAGATGGCACCGTAGACGAAGATTTACTGAAAAGTGTGGCCGAAGGAAAAATGGTGGTTGTAATCGGGAGTGCACCTCAGCAAACGCTATCCTGTACTTTTAACAAATACGATGGCGAAACATTTATTAACGGCAACAGCGAAACAACCACAAACAACTTCAGTTTTTCGATTATGTATGGCGACTACAACAATCCGGTTGCCTTTACAGCCCGCACCTATTCTACTGCTGTTGAAGCCGATTTAATCAATGTATTCGGTATGTTACACGGTTCGGCCACAATGGAACAATACAGTGTGGATAATACCAAAGGTGCTGTAATGACCATAAAAGTTACCGAAGTAACCGACAATGCCATTAAAGGCGAATTTACCGGAAAAATGGTGAAGGATGAAACCGGATTAGTTGATGTAAAAGGCGCATTTTGGGCAGTTAAAGGTCAGATGCAATAATAAACACTCTCCATTAATCGACATTGGATCGTTGCGTGCCTCTGTCGAAAAAGGCAGCTTCCGGAATATTTCGGTGGCTGCTTTGTTTTTTAGCAGCTTCGGTTCAGAAAAGCCAATAACGATTCCTTTCGTCGCGTTGATACGGGTATTTCTTGCTGGTCGGCCATGATCAGGTAACCGCCATCGTTCTTTTTAAAGCAAAACACAAAGTCGGGATTTACAATATGCGACTGGTGAACCTTAATAAACCCGGCTTCAAGAAGGTCGGTTTCGAACTCTTTCATGGTTTTGCTCACGACAATGGTACGGCCATTATCGAGATGGAACGTGGTGTAACTCTTATCCGATTCGCAACGCACGATGTTGGCGGTTTTTACCGGAAATATGGCATCGAATGTTTTCAAAATCATGGTTTTACTGCCATTTTCGTTGTGCATTTTTGTGGCTTCCAGCAGTTCCTTCTCTGCCATTATGGTCTTTACCTTTTCAACCGATTGAAGCAGTTGTATCGGGTCGATGGGCTTGAGTAAATAGTCGACAGCATTGAACCGGAATGCTTTGGCAGCATATTCGGCAAAAGCCGTGGTGAAAATAATATAGGGCTTGGGCGATGCCAATTGGTCGAAGAGGTCGAATACCTGTTTGTCGCGCAGATTTACATCCACGAACAGCAAATCGGGTTTTAACAGACCTGTTTGTTCTATGGCCTCTTCGATCGATGTGGCGAGACTGCATACATTAACCGAAGTGCATACGGCTTCAATTAACGCTTTAAGCCCTTCTGCCGCCCGGGGTTCATCTTCAATAATAATGGTTTTTATCATCATCTTTATTTTTTAATCATTCATTCATTTTCAGAGGAAGAGAAACCGTAATTTTTGTTCCCCTAAAGGCTCTTTTTTCCGCATACAGCGGTTCAGTTTTTATCATGGCTTGGTCTGAACCATACAGCAGTTTCAGTCGCTCGGCAGTGAGCGCGGTACCAAAGGGTTGATGCGGGGTAATCTCTTCGGCATTTTCAGATGAAATACCGGTACCATTGTCTGTTACGGTAATCATGATCCACTGTGTAAACTGCGCAAAACGTACTTCCAAATGGCCTGTAAACGGCAGGTTTTTCAACCCATGGATTATGGCATTTTCCACAAAAGGTTGTGTAATAAGTGCCGGAATTAAACAATGTTCGGTTTCTATATCCGGTTCAGCCACAATAATATAGGTAAAACAATGGTTGAACCGCAAGGCCTGAAGCTGAATATAATCTTCGAGAAACGCCATCTCCTCGCTAATGGTAATCATTTCTACACGGGTATCTTGCAGCAACCCGCGCATTAGTCTCGAAAAGCGCGACAGATAACCGGCGGCCTCTACCGGCTTGTTGGTAAGCACAAAACTTTGGATTGAACCCAATGCGTTGAAAATAAAGTGGGGATTCATTTGCGACCGTAACAGCCTTTGTTCGAGTAATATCAGTTTAATTTTGGCATTAGACCTCATTCTGCTTATAAACAGGGCAATAATAATGGTTACTAAAATACCGGCCACGATCAGTGTAATAATAATGGTGCGGTGGCGATTGAGCGACAATTGCTGTAGTTCGTTTTCTTTGGTAAGCCGTTCGTTTTCGAGTTGTTTTTCGGCTGTTTCGAACCGTGTTTGCAACGCTGCAATCTGTCGTTGTTTGTCGGTATTTACCAAGGAATCCTGAAGGACCATGTGTTTTTTAAAATATTTCAGTGCGTCGCCGGGCCTGCCAATGGCTTCATACAATTCGCCCAATGCATAGGTGTTGTTGGTTTGAAGCTCGATATATCCAATGGCTGTGGCCAGCGAATCGGCCGCCAGCAAGTATGCTTTGGCCAAAGTATAATTCCTTTCGGCCATATAAAGCAACCCGATATTGCTGAGGGTGGCCGCTTTGCCGGTTTTATCGTTAACAGAATCCTGCATTGCCAATGCCATACGATAGTAATGCAAAGCCTCTTTTAAACTACCCTGACTTCGGCAGGTAATGCCCAATCCATTGTACGATGCAGCCATTCCTTTGGTATCTTTTAAAGTTTGTTTAAGGGCCAACGATTGTTTTTGATAGGCAATGGCTTTCGGGTAATCGCCATCTTCGCGGTATGCCATACCCATCGTATTGAGCGTATTGGCCAAACGTTTTTTATTTCCCAAGGCCATGTAAATTTCGGCCGCCTCGTTAAGAAACCTGAACGCTTTTGCCCGTTCGTTGGTTTTAAAATAGACCCGTCCTATTTCGTACCGTACAGCAGCCTTGCCATCTTCAGCATTTTTTAAGGTTGCATAAATTGCCATGGCTTCGTATAAATAGCCTATCGACTCGTGATATTTTCCCTGATAATACGCATTTTGCCCCAAATTAAGCAATAGTTTACCAATGGCACTCCGGTTGTTAAGTGTTCGGTTCAATACCAATGCCTGTGAAAAGTATTTTTCGGCCGAAGCATATTCCGATTTTACATAATGGCTCAGCCCGGCATAGGTCAGTATTCGCGCTTTTGTATTGGTTGAACCAATGGACTGCGGACTTTCGAGCCACTGTTTGCAAATGGCAATACAACTGTCGGATTCATGATGGTTAAAAAGCGTTGAAACACGCCATAGAAGCAATGAATCTGATACAGATTCATTCTCAGACTCTTTGATTGAATAAGCCCAAACGGTATTGAAATGCAGCGCACAAACAAAGCAAAGTGCACAACAAATTGCGTAGAACCTGAAATTACCGCCAAAAATTGTATGGTGTTGCGCGCCATTCATAATAAACCTATCGGAAGGGAAATATAAGCTTATTTTGTGAACGAACAAAAACAAAACGTAAAATAATTAACTTTAGGCTAAGGCTGTACTTATTTTGGTCTAATAAAAAGGCCGAAAATCGTATTGAATTTCCGGCCTTCTATCTATCGAAAAAAGCTTTAGAATTTATATTTGAACCCAAGATACACATAGCGTGTATCGGGCGCATCTTTGAAGTTTACTGTATAACCATCGGCTGTAAGCGATTCTTGATGCGTAAGCGTTTTAAGGATATCGGTGGCTTTTACCGACAGTTCGCCTTTGCCTTTCAAAATGCTTTTGGTGGCCGAAAGATCCACCGATTTTTCTTCGAATATTTTACCCTGTGGCGTATTGATGGGTGCATTATACCAAGCGTCGAGCTGAATTTTGGTGCTCTTGGGCAGTGTAACCAGCGACGATATTTTGGCGGTCCAACTGTAATCGTCCGAAGCTTCGGTATTGGTTAGTGCCGAAGCGGCAATGGTGTTTTTAAAGTAGTTCATACTGCCGTTAATGCTCCAGTTTTTGGTTGGGTCAATACCAAAAATGGCTTCGCCACCAAGGTTTGTGGCATGGTCGAAATTCATCGGTTGAAATGTAGCCACATTGCCGCTAAACGAAATGATTTCGTAAATCGGATTGTTGATGTTTTTGAAAAAACCTGCAAGCTGCAAAAAGCCTTTGTCCCATGCCTTTTTGTAACCGGCTTCGAAATTGTGCACATATTCGGGCAGCAATTCGGGGTTGCCTTTGTAAAGGTTCAACGGGTCGATAAACTTGGGAATATAGGTAAGCTGTTCGAAATCGGGGCGGTTTACGCGGCCCGAGTACGATACTAACAGTTCGTGCGTTTCGGCCAGTGTATATCCCAGCTTAAGCGATGGAAACAGCAACGGATAGTTCTTTTCGTATTGATATACGGCCGAATCCTCGTGCGATTTGGTATTGGTTTGTTCGAACCGTAAACCGAGTTCGTAGTTCCATTTACCCTGCTCGTTGCCATACACCACATAAGCCGAATGAATTTGCTCGTCGTAAACATAGTGGTAGTTGTTTCCGGGAATAAGCGCAGGTGCTACCGGCATGGTGTTGTACCACATGTGGTTGAGGTTGATGTTGCGCACCACCGAACGAATACCGGCTTCGAGTTTGCCCTTTTCGCCAATGCTTTTAGTGAAATCGGCGAACACATCTACCGTTTTATTCAGGTTCGAAAGCATGGTTTTTTCGCCTTTTAACGCCGAACCTTGCATGATATTAAGATTGTTGGTATTAAATTCCTTGAAGTAATAATCCTCCTCTTCGTCGGCATACGAGTAAATAAGGCCGCCATTGAGTTCGGTTCCCGGAGCAAATTCGTGTTTATAAGCCAATGAAATATCGGTAATATAGTTAAACTCATATTCGTCCACGGTACGAATGCGCGATGAATTGTAACCACCGCCGATACCATAGTTTGCGTATTTAATGTCGCCATGGTTGGTTTCGTATTCGTTTTCGTATTGCCAGTAGGCCGAAATCTGGTTGTTTTTCTTCGCCCCAAAAGTGTAATCGGCCCCTAAACGGTAAATTTTGGCATCCACCATTTCGGTGGTTTTGTAAAGCTGCTTTTCCGATGTCCCATCGGACTTGTCGCGTGTTGTTTCGCGATTGTTGTGTAAATATTCCTTGAAAACCCCTTCGAAACTGCCAAAGAGATTCAAATCCTTCATACGGTAGTTTAGTCCAACGGTAGGCAGATAAGCATAGTTTGGGGTTCCAACCGTAAAGCCAACTTCGCCGTTGAGGCCGTTGCGTTTGTCTTCCTTAAACACAATGTTAATAATGCCGGCCATGCCTTCGGGGTCGTATTTGGCCGATGGGTTGGTAATGACCTCAATTTTTTCGATTGAACCGGCCGGAATCTGCTTTAGTACGCCGGTTCGGCCCGCACCAAGCAATGCCGAAGGTTTACCATCGATTAGAAATCCTATTTTGCTACTGCCGCGCAGTTTTACCGTGCCGCTCATATCCACGGTTACGCCCGGCACCGATTGCATCATATCGACAATGGTTCCGCCCACAGAAGCGATATTGTCGCCCACGGCATAAGTCTTTGTTTCGAGATTTACAACTTGTTTACTTTTCTGAGCCTCAATATTTACCATCGAAAGCTCGGTGGTAGCCGGAGTAAGGGGTATAATACCAACATTGAGTGTACCTTTTGTTGCACTTATTTTTTGGGTCTTTTTTTCGAACCCCAGAAAACTGGCCGAAAGGGTGTAATCGCCGTTGCCGCTAATTTTAATGGTAAACTCACCTGTTGGTTCGGTAATAATGCCCGCCACAAACACTCCATTTTTTTCAATGACAACGTTGGCATATCCAATGGGCTGATTATCGGACGAATTGGTAACCTTTCCGGTAATTTTCACCACCTGACCAAATACCGTAACGCACATAACGGAGAGTAATGCCGCAAATAAAAACTGTTTTCGCATATTATTTGTATGTTATAAGATATTCTTTGACCGAAGCGAAAGTAAATATAAAATCTAAATAATTTCTGAACTTTGTATTCAATGTGGTTTGGACAACGATGTCCGGTGTTTTATTCCCATGATTTCAGATTGTATACAATTTAATTATTTACAAGATTATGCAGACATAAAAAGAAGTCCGGAACAAGTCAATTTTTTTTATTTACTCATTCTAAATTAGCTTGTTGTACAGGTTATAGGTACAATTTTGCATGTTTGCTATTATATTTGAATCTTTATCGAACAGATTAACATCACATTGTATACCTCTTTTATTATGAATACCTTTATTTACAATCTCAGTAATCGTTTTCTCAAACGTTGCCCTAAAACGGGTCGTATCGTTGGCGTAAAATCAAACAAGTATGGTAAAATTCTATTCCCTGTTATCGGAATTGGTGCCATAATATGGTTTTTGGTGCGCGTAGTGCCAAAACCAAGTCGTGCCGAATATCCTTGTCAGAAAGTGGCGGCTACTATCGGTGGCAGTTTTCTGCTTTATATATTTGGGGCCATCAGTTCAATGATGCTTTACGAACAGATTAAAACCCGGTTCAGCCGAAAAGCGGCTTTTACTTACCTGGCCGGTTTATTGCTTATTGCATCGGTAGGCTTTGGCGTGGCACAAATTGCCGATCCCGGATTTGTTCCAAACGTAACCCCACCCGAAGGTGTTAACAATCCCATGGGCGAAGCAAAAGGTATTTTTCCCGGACGTGTAGCATGGACCCAGGATTTTGATGCCACCAACTGGGACGAAAAAACGGGTATGTGGTGGGACGATCAGGCCACTTCGCAAACCGAATGCGATAAAATGATTTCGAAAACACTTCAGAACCTTACCGGTGCAAAAAACGATAAGGATGCCTGGCAAAAGCTTTTCGAATACAACAACAAAATGAACGGCCGTGGCGAAAAAGGATATGTAAAAGGTGAAAAAATTGTGGTAAAACTCAACATGAATGCCATTCACAATGCCACCGACGAATGGAAAAACCAAGGATACCCAAGTCCGCAAATGCTTCATTCGCTGGTTCATCAATTAATCGAAGTGGCAGGCGTTTCGGGCGACGACATTATTCTTACCGATCCATCGCGCTATATTGGCAAAGAGATCAACGATAAAATTCGCGAAAACGGTTCGCCCGAATTTGCAAAAATTACCATTGAAGAGCGCAAAGCACGCAACTTGCCGGGCTACCGTACCGCAGAACCCGACACTTCGGCATTGGTTTGGTTTAATATGCCCGATGGAACGAAGTACAAAATGTGTTTTCCAAAATCATATTCCGAAGCCACGTACATGATTAACTACACCATTGTACGGCCTCACAGGGTTTTTGGGATAACTTCGGTGGCTAAAAACCATTTTGGCGCAGTTTGGTGTTTCGATTCGGCCGCTTTTATGCCTAACCCTTTACACGCTTTTGCATTGTGGAGTTATCCAACACCAAACAAGCTGAAAGAACCCCATTCGGCACCGGTGGTTATGGGTCATAAAATAACGTACAACAAATCATTTCTATATCTTGCCGATGGCCTTTTCACTTCGTTGAACCAGACCTATCCGATAAAAAAATGGTCCACATTTAACGACGATTGGTTTTCGAGCCTGTTAATGTCGCAAGATCCGGTAGCCTTAGAGTCGGTAGTGTACGATTTTATTGCCAGCGAACCCAATCTCATCTCTAAAAATCCAAGCTTCAACGGCAATCAGGATAGTCAGTTTCAGGAATGTGCATTGGCAAACAATCCGCCATCGGGAACAAAATACGATCCCGAAAACGACGGCACGCCACTGCAAAGTCTTGGGGTTCACGAGCATTGGAACAATGCTAAAGATCGTCAATACTCACGAAATCTCGGCAAAAAGAAGGGTATTGAATTGATTTCGGCAAAATTATAGCAGTCTTTTAACCGCAAAGTACGCAAAGAACACGCAGAATATAGAAAGTTTTCTGCGACTCCTGACAAGTTTCTTTGCGCCCTTTGCGGTTTATCTTTTTAATATTCTAAATTATAATTTGAAGTTTATGGTTTTATGTTGGTCTTTGATAAATGTAGTTCTAAGCCATTAAGCACCAACATTCTCCCAAAGTGATGCCTTTGGCATAAAGTTCTGAATTTCTTAATTTCTAAATTTCTTAATTTCTAACAACACAATGAAGCGATACCTATCCATATCCATGGCAATGCTGTTTTCGGCAGTACTCTTTGCAGCCAACGGTTTCGAACAAAATGAGCTATCCACAGGCTGGAGAATCAAAAAAATAGCACCGACCCCCGAACTTACGGTTACCGATATTTCGGCCATCGAACAACCGGCTGATTGGATTCAGGCGAAAACCATGCCCGCCATGATTCACGAAATACTAATGGAAAATGGCATGATGGAAGAGCCTTGGGCACCGGGCGTGGCACGCAAATATCTCTGGGTTTCGGAATCGGACTGGGTTTACGCCAACACATTTACGGTTGCAAATCCCAAAGAAACCACCTACATCAATTTCAAAGGGCTCGATTGTATTGTCGATGTTTATCTAAACAATCAACGCATTGCAACCAATGTAAATATGTTTTATCCTTTGCGGGTAGATGTTACCGGGAAATTGCAAAAATCGAACAAATTACTGCTCCATTTCCACACCGTTTTCGAAAATAAAGATGGGGCATCAACGCCGATAAAATCGTTCAGAGGAATGGAGGTACGCCGTCCATCGCAAAATTATCTTAACTACCTTGGCCCGGAACCCTATTTTTCGAAATTTGGGGTGTACGACAAAATTGTTGTCGAAATAACCAAAGGAACCGAAATGACTTCGGTTATGGCGGGTACAATGCTCGACAAAACCCTGACCAATGGCAAGCTTTCGGTTGACATTAAGGGTGTTAGCACAAACGATAACGTAAAAATTATTGTTGCCATTCTCGATCAAAATAATAAAAAAGTAGCCGAATCGGAGACAAAATTGTCGGTTCAGGCCGGACATTTTGCCGATAAAATTGAGCTCAATTTAGCAAATCCAAAACTTTGGTGGTTGCGCGGTTATGGCGAACAAAACTTGTATACCGCTTCAATCAAACTGTTGGTGAACGGCAAAGTACATCAAACTACAAATAAAACAATCGGATTTCGCCGCATTACACAACCACAATTGCTTCATTTCGAAGTAAATAATGTACCTGTAAAACTATGGGGTGGCGACTGGGTTACGCCACAATGGCACACTGCCGTTTGGAAGGAAACGCGTGCCGAAAAACTGATAAAAATGGCCGAAATTGCCAACTTCAATGTATTTAGGGTTTGGGGCGTTGTAGAAGCTCCGGACAGCCGCTTTTACGAATTGTGCGACCGTCACGGCATTTTGCTGTGGCAGGATTTTACAGAACTACCACTCGGCAGCGACGAAAAGAGCCTTGCAACCTGCAAATCCGAAGCACCACTACTCATCGAACGGTTAAAAAATCATCCATCCATTTTGCTTTGGAACGGTGGCAACGAAAATGCACTTTGGCATCATGTAGAATATAACGGGCAACTGCTCGACCGTGGCGAATGGCCCGGGGAAAAAGCAGGCGAAGTCATTCGAAATTTATTAAAAGCAATGGATCCCGATCGCTATTTTCAACCCACATCGCCCTATTTGGGCATCGACCCCAACGACCCACGCGTTGGAAGTACACACGGCTACACCAACATGTGGTTTGTTCCCGGATACGATTATGTAAACTTTGCAGCCGAAGATACCCGCATAGCCGCACCGGTTTTGCCAAGCTGCGAAAAATTTATGACCAAA
>QKHT01000044.1 GCA_003249935.1 Bacteroidota bacterium | reverse complement strand
AAGTCATGGCTGCATCGTAAATCTGCTGTTTGTCGATCATGTCGACTATAAAACCAACCGCTGCATCCTCAATAAACCATTCGATAACCTGATATTACCCATTTCGCGCAAACAACTGAACGAACTTCGAAAGCAATTCGACAAACTGTAACAAACCATTCTCAACTATACTCTCTCAACATTCAAGCAAAACACCCCGTCTCCTGTTTGGAGCGGGGTGTTTAAATATGCGTAGTCGATTATCCTATAACACTTATATTACTGTTGAATTTTATTTGCAAGAAAATGAAACTCATGCACATCATCGCCACAAGTTATTTTAACGTCAAATTCATCTGCAATCAACACTGAGCCGGGCATTCCTAAATACACAAAACCTTTTATCCCGTTTTGATGAAAAATGGTTGATTTTCTTAACATGCCATCCGAAGCAGCCTTAGCTTCCTGCTGAACCTGAGTACGTTTTTGCTCAGCCACTGCATCATTTTGAGCCTGCATTTGGGCAACTGCCGTTGCATTATACGACGTAGAAACCGACGAACCTATCGCATAACCACCTGAACCTACAGCACTACCGGTTGTTACAGTACTTGAATAACCGGCATTAGCAGCATTAAGATTACTACTAAGTTGTTGCATCGCTATTGCAAAATTTTGACGTGCCACAACTTTACTCACATACACATCGGGATTAACGACATTGAATGCCATCGGTACACCTTTGGCATTAACGGCTGTAACCTGAATATCCTTTTGAGGATCAAAATCAATTCGATCTGCACCGGTATTGTCAATTACCAGACCTAATCGGCAAGTACCCGGGTCTACGACCAACGTCACATTAGAATACTCACCAGAAGAAGTAATGGTTTCAACACCTTTGTCGAAAAAAACATCCATGTTTTCACCCTTCTCTGCTAAAGAATAGGTATACATCGTGGTCTTGCAACCCGAAAGTAGTAGCGTACAAAGCGGTACAATTGAAATGAAAAAACCTTTTATACTCATCTCGTATTACAATTAAATGATTTAAATTAAATTAATTCTGTACTCCCAAAAATGACTTTACCTATACATACCAAACGTAGAACTGGTTACCGAAATTCTATCTCCCGAAGATGTGACCCCATCAATTCTAATTTTATAACCACTCACTAATTTAAGTATTGTACTGAAAGTGGTAATCTTATAATTGTATGTATTGCTACCAGCAGGCACATTGACCAAATTGTAAATTTTGTCTTCAGAATTGCTACTACTTATAAGGTAAATAGCGACTTCGGACAATGGCACGTTAGGATTAAAAGACACAGGTAGCGTACCCGAATAGTTATTCCCATAACCCGGTGATGAAATTGAAATCCCCGGAGCAGACACTGTAAACGCGTTGGAATAAGATTTAAGAATAAAGCCTTCGAAACCAGCCGATGCCCTTATTTTGTAACTCCCCGGAGTCAAAGATGTAGGTATTGTCCAGGATAGTTTTCCATTAATATCGGCTGAGGATGAAATACTTTGTACTTTAGTAGTATCCATACAAAGATCAAGCGTAATGTTCTTATTAATCGTGTTGCCAGTCCATTCTATCGTGGTGTACGAACCTCTTACGAGGTTCTCCCCTCCTTTGGGAGTCACAAACGAAAGCAAATTCTGTAGAATTGTAAAATTATTACTACGCCCCAACACAACTTTGGTGTCATTTTGAACAATCTCAAAATAGTACTTAGTACTTGGTGTTACCCCTGTTGGAATATTTGAAGCGTACGAATTATTTGTTGCAGTCCAATACGCATTGAGCACCGTACGAACATTGGTTGCCCCATTTACAAGGTAAATCGATACAACTTTATTGATGTTGGTAGTCCATTTAATAGTAAAGTACTCTCCACCGGTAAACTGCTGACCATTTGTAGGGGTAGACCCAATAACAAACGACGGACTAATTGTAAATGGCTCACTATAACATTTCCAGTTTTTTAAAACACTAAAATCAGCACGAAATACATAATCGTTGCCAGCCGGTATGGCATTACTTAAAAACCATGATATTGCGGAGTCTTTTGTACTAAGCTCCTTATTTATATAATACCACGTATTTGGTTCAGACAGACGATAACAATACAAATCGAATTTATAATCATAGGCAGACTCCCAAGTTATATTATAAGATTTATTCATTGAAAACATACTGCCTCCTTTCACTTTAAATTTCATTGGAACCGGTAAGTCTAATTCCTTTACAACAGTATTTCCCGCAAAATTGGTTACCGTACATTTGGCCTTGAGTTCGTAGCTATTATTGGGGATTGTAAGGTTTTTTGTAAAATAGTTAGTCCAATCCTTACGCTCGTTGGCGTTAAAAGAGTAAATTGTTTCCTTATTGTACTCTATTGCTAAGTGCTTAACACCAGAGCCATCCTGAATTCTGAAGTTATAATATCTATTATTCGGATCAAACCTATAAAATTCAGGATCCACAGATACAGCAGACACTGAATCAATTTCAGGTTCTGTGCATGAATTGAACAGAAACAGACCAAAGGTTAATAGCAAAAAGCTGAGTACAACTTTGCCGACATATTTATAGAGAATTCGGAACAATTGTCTGATTTTCTCCCTTACCATATTCATTTTCATCCTAATAGTTTTAGTAAATTGTGATTTTTGATTTATAATATCGGCTCGAACCACCAAAACGGTATCCAACTGAGACATTCACTATTTTCAGTTTTTCGCCAAAATCGGAATAATCGGAAAAAGAATTTTGCTGCTCAATACCCAAGCAAAAATTGTTTAGCTCTAAAGAAACTTTACCTAACACCCCATACCCATACCGTTTTAATCCAGCTCCAAACAACATTCCGCCATTATTTTCACCATCGCCTATACCAATATCGGCAAAAGCCCCGACTCCGAATCCAAGTCTTAAATGCGAACCCATATTTATTTTCCATATGTAACTTACAGGAATATTTACATAACTTGTTGAGACTTCATCTGAATAGGTAGAATAGCTGTCCCCTGAACCAAAATACGGGGCATTAAATATTTTTTCTGTCGCCATTACACCTATTTCCAAAGAAGAATGTTTTGTAAAAATTTGCTCATAAGTTAATCCTACTGAAGGGATATCAGAACTTCTTTTTGAATAACCGGGTAAGTCACTATCATAATTCGTATTACCTTGCGAATAAACGCCAAACCTGATACCTAGATATTGAGCGTGTAATTCGACATTGATTAAACTACCGAATAACGCAATCATCAGGCTGTAAATTTGAATGTTGGTTCGACAATAAACCAAACGCCATCTTCCGAAATTCATTATAAATTGTTTCATCTATTTAAAGTTTTCTTTATGATTAAATCCACTATTTTAATTTGCAACTCACTATTACGTAGCCGTGCATTTTGCAACCAGTTTGCAAAATCAACCGATTTGGTTTGCTTTGGAACCAGATAACCAGCAGGCAACCCCCGCTTTGCCGCATCCTCTTTGTCTTGAAAGAAGAAATCCTTTGTTAATTGTTTTGGCGAGAAAATAAAATAGATTCGGCAAGCATCTATGTCCCGGTCAGCAAAAAGCGAATACTCATTCACAATCTCCTTGTTTCCCAGCAAATCCATATCTGGCTTAAAAAAAGTATACTTCACATCTGCTTTCACTTCAACCATTGTTGCCTTATCATCATAGTATGGTAGCAGGCACTGGGCATATTCGGCATCGTCGAGAAAAATGGTAAGATAGCCACTTTCACTAGTTCGGAATTGGATAAAAAAATCCTCACCATGCGAAAAAACCACAGTATCTTCAAAATGACTATTTAGGGTGGCATATTTGAATTTAGCCGGCACCCACTCTATCGGTCTGGCCAGTCCTTCTACCCGGCAATTCATAATAGGGAATCCGTCTTTTTTGCTCTTACAGTATTGGGGTGCTGAAGTTGTTTTAACCCAAACACCATTTACAAATACACTCGACAGGTTATTAAAGACCGATCCTTTCTCAATCTTACTTTCGTATTCTTTTAGAGTAGAAGTAAACATAACCGAAATATCGAATGTATCCAATGCTTTTATTTTGGCTTGTTCAAGAGCCAGATTCTGGTAATAATTCACTGTGCGGTCGGAAAATTGCATGGGGCAATAATCGATCCCTACCACTTTGATCAATGAATCGGGGACACAACCGGGAGAACCCAATAAAAAGAGAGGAACTCTCAGAACCAAAACGATTATTAACACGAAAACCTTACTCATAAGTCACAAATACATTGTCTTGCATATTTCCCTGAACCGATGGTGTATGTTGTATTGTTCCATATCGCTTAGAATAGTATGGAACCCCTTTTTCCGGATCCGCAAGGTAATCGTACAATTCACGATATGTAAGCTTACCATTTCCATCCTTATCAGCACCTGATGACTGTTGCAAACCCCTCAAAAAAAAGTAAGTAAACATGCTATGGCCTTTTTCTTCGAACCATGATGCTTGTTCATTTTCCTGAGTTGCCGAAAGAATAATAAATTGGGCAGCTTTTTCGGGTGCAACCGGTTTCATTTTTATACCTGCCGATGCCGATGTTTTAGTTGTAAATCCTTTACCCGAAAAACAAGCATCCAAAACAACGGTTACACTTTTCGCTTTGAGTTTACTGAGATTATCATACAATGTTTCGAGACGATATCCAGCCATATCTTTTTGATTATCTTCGGCATCGACCGGAATAAGATAGGCATCACCACCATCGATGGTTTTGTTTCCATGCCCGGAATAGAATACAAAAACATCCGATTTATTTTCGATTACTCGCTTAAATACCTCGCCTTTATGGTTTTCGGCTGAACCAAAAATCTCCCTGAGTTTGAGTGAATTGGCATCTGTGGCAAAAATGATGTTCTCCGCTTTAAACCCAAGTGTTTTAGTAAGATACTCCTTCATTGTATTTGCATCGTTTATGGCATAGGCCACATGGTTGAGATGAGCGTACCGACAATTGCCGATTACTACCGCCACACCGTTTTCATTTATCATATTGGTTTCGGGAATTAATGTATCCACTTCGCACCTAATTGCACTTATTGGCGTACTATTTTTGCTACTCAATTCGGGGTATTGATTTTCGAAAGCATCATGGACAACAATTTCAACAGCTACCCTACGCTTATCGGCACCTAAACCCGGCAGAACATTAGCGTATTGTTCGTATTTATTTTCGGTAATACGTAGCGGTCCTACATTGTTTTCGATAAACTCACGCACTGCATGGGTTCGCAAAAAGGCCAATTGCTCATTGGTTTGTATACCCGATTTGGTACTAACTGAAATATTATCATAAATTCCATTTACAAAACATGGTGCTTCATTTATTTCTCCAAATGAACCATCGTAAGCAATGGCATTACGTATAGGACTACTATCGGTTGAACCCGATATTTTGATGGTGACCTTTCGACCGGGTAATAAATAGTTTTTTAACTGCTCTTCGATTGTGGTTTTTAGCATGGTTACTGTTACTCTGGCTGCTTTAGATGTCGAAAGTTTAAATGCGCCAGCCGGAAAATCGTCGGTAGCTTTATCAATATTTAAAACCTTTTCGTTCAATACATCTTTGGAAATAGCATATTCATATTTCACATTAAGATTGTATTCCTTTTTGCCTTCTGCATTTATTTCTTCAACCATATTTGCAGTCACATCAGCCTGAGTATTTTCACTTAGTGTCTGTGTTGCCCTTAAATTTTCCATGTATTTACTAAACTCATCCTGAATTGTGGATCTAATATTTGATGCCAATTCATTCACTTTAGCTTTACTTTGGATAACCTGTTCTTGCTGAGCAGTTCGTACAGGTTCTATCTCTACTGGTTTTGGCATTAGTTTAGGTTTCTTCAACTGCATTTTGGGTTTACTAAAATCGGGTATTGTAATCGACGCATAATCAGATATTGCTTCACTGCTCTTTGGCGTATAATGCAAGGTATGTTTCTCACCGTCGACATTCACCTTAAAAGCGAAATACTTTGCCGACCTCAATACTTTAGGTGAAATAACATAAATTTCGCCATTGGCATGATTTCGATACTTTGTAAAGCCAGAATATTTTTGAGAGGGATTAACCACACACTTCTTCTTCTGACCTTTTTCATTAACATATTCCACCTCAACATTATTTGCAGTAAAAGATAAAAAATTCTTATCTTCCATACGTAAACCGGCTTCAAGGACCACTTTCATCGTACGATTGTTCATTGCCACAGGCACAATTGCCACATAACTATTCTCCCCAACCGATGTCAATCTGTTACGATAAAAACGGGTGGATGTCAAACCCATTTGGTTTACTGCACTATCTGTTTTAGCAGGGTAAAATTGAACTTGAGCGCAGCCGGTTATAAGAAGAAAAAGTAGCACCGACACTACTCTAAATCCCTTAGTGATTTTCTTGAACATAATTGTTAATTATTGAAGTTTAATTTTTTCAATTTCTAAAACACTTATTTGCTGCTCGTAAATTTGAATTTGCCTGAGCAAGGTTTGTTGCGTATTCGAATTAGCGATTGAAGGATGACTTTCTCCGCGCGATTCTGCTGCAGCCAAATCCTTTTGAGTACTTTGAATCTTACGTTTCAATTCACTTATTTTCAAATCGATTTGTTGAATCCTAAGCTTGTTATTGGTGGCAGTTTTTGCCTTTTGTATCGTAATGGATTCATTGACGACGGAAATCTGATTACTTACTTTTTTCCAAGTAACAACATGCATAGGATTTAAAGAATAACTGAGCGTAATCATTTTAGAATTAGCCATATAAAGTACAAAACTACCATCCTGCAAATCCATTCGGTATGTGGGGATATTCATATTATATCCCACAAAATAGGTACTCCAAACCGAACCATCGGCTACATTTCGATACTGAAATCCGTTTTTGACCTCAACAATTTCTAACTTGGAGCCTTCGGATGATGCCCATGTGCCATTTAATGTTTGTGCAGATGCAGCCATTACAAGCATGGCAGTTATCCATATAGCTAACAATTTGTTAATCATAGTTTTTATATGAATTATTTAACTAAATATGATAGACCATCATCCCGTTAATTTATTCTATGAGATTACAAATGAATCCTGAACCTATTGCAAAGCGCAAGTTCGGCCTTCTCACGATTCAAAATTTGCAATAATCCCATGGCTTCACAACTGCAAAAATCCTCACCATGCACAACCTGCAATAATTGTGTACAAGTAGTAAAAAATGGGGGTTAAATGGTGAAAAAAGGATTGTATTCACCGATCTTTATGAATGGGCGAAGAGTCTGTTTTCAAATAGTACTAACTCAATCTACAAGGGCGATATTACAGGATTTTGCGTGGAATAACGCAAGTAATAATAAAAGGCATTTGAATTTCCGGGATATTGCAAAAAAAACAAATGCCTCATATAGGAAAATTTTTTAGTTTTTCGATTAATCGTTAGGGTACAGGCATACTCATTGCCACACGAAAGCCGGTGCAGGGGCGGCTTGTTGTCGCAGGTATCATTTCACTTGAACCAATATGTTGGAAAATGGCACCATCTTGCCATGAGCCTCCTTTAACGATGCGCAAGTCAGGCCGATTGCTTATTATTTCGGTCCTTAACCTAAACAGAATGTCTCTTTCAGTTATCAACTTCTTATAATACACATCATTATCAGAAAGATTCATACCGGCCAGTTCACCAGTGATGGCATTTAGCCGGTTAGTTACAAAACCCACTTTTTCGCTAAAGAGTGGCAGCGTTATCAGCTGTTGTTTAATATGCTCCCGGAATGCGCTCCCGGTGGTATCGGAGTATGTAGGTTCTACGCAAAAAGGTGGTCTATTATCGAGCATCCATTCAGATACATTTCCCCGCATGTGATACAATTTGAAATAGTTTTGTGGATATGAGAAGGCATGCGTTGTTGCAAAATCAGATGGATTTTTTAAAACCACACAACCGTTTTTATCGACCACGCGAGCAATGTTAGTCCTAAATTTTCCTTTTTTATCGAGCAGAGGCAGATATGAATCCTGAACAACGATTATTGAATCGCTTTTAATCTTTACTTTTCTTACCGATGTGGCGTATTGCCACTCTGCTTCTGTGGGCAAACGGAAAGCTGCATTAATAACCAATTTCTTTTTTGCAGCCTCCTCAAGCAGTCGTGCGGTTTTCCATGAACAATAAGCCATAGCCTGATGCCAATTGACGCCGACCACAGGATGGTGCATAAAGGCTTTATGATGGAAATAGTATTGTGCCCAAGGTTGTAGAAATGAGTAACCGGAAGTGGCGGAAGGACGCAACCAGCATAATGTGTCGGGATAAATTTTCACGCCATTATAAATTATTTTGTCCGTGTTATATGTTGGTCGGTTATATATACCAAAGTCGCTTTCATGGTAGCAATACATGGGTTCATTGGGGTGCTTACGGGAAATAGAGTCAACGACCCACTCTACAAATGCGCGATATTCGAGATTGGTAACTTCGTGAGAGCATATAAAAAACGGGTTTACAGTTACACGTTTCGCCACATCGGTCAGTACCAGTGTGGTATCTTTCGGATCGAACCACAATTCGGCATCTATTGCAGGAGTTACAACAAATGCCCCACCATCAATTGGCATCAGATCTCGACCGTGATTGAGTTTTTTTAGTTTTTTATTGGCCCATTCGAACTGTTTTTCGATGGTGTTATTGCTAAATTCCCCATCAGCATTAGCGAAAGATTGGCTGGCTGAATTCAACATTATGGTACAGAAAATGGCAAGAAAAATGGCTCTATGCATAGCATTAAAATTTTGGTAAAACAGTTATTAAAATCATCATACTTACATTCATCGACTAATCCGATTTCATAGCTTAATCACTTCAAAAAATTCTGATTATTGAGGTGTTGAAAACTCGGATTTGTTATTTATCGTAGAATGATACAATTAGATTCCGATAAAAATCGTAAACATTTTGGGCGGTACTGTCGTCATTGAGCCATTCGATAACATCATTGATCGTACGATAAGTGCCGAAAAACTTCGTGCCATTGCCTCCGCCGTATTCAGCCCCCTTATTAAACGAGATAGTTCCTTGAATGCCGAAGGGTGTTGCTGAACGATAATACTTTAATTCGATTCTCAACATATTGTAACAATCACCCCCATCATTGTATGTCAATTCATGTTGAGTTAACAAATACAATTTCGGCGTTCTCTGTTTTAATCCTTCGTCAAATTCGAAATTTTTAACCGCTTCGTTGAATTGGCTCAATAACTCCTTAACACGAAGTTCCAGGCGTGATAGGTCGAAGGAACTTTCGGACATTCTTTGTTGTGCAATCTGTTCCTTTCTTTGTTCCCTTTCCTTAATCTCTTCTTCTGTTACTTTCGAAACCCAAAAAGTATCACGCAAACCTTCATCCTGGGTTTTAGCAACTTTATATTGTTGGTTACGGCAAAGGAGATTTGCCTCTTCAGGCGAAGTAAACGTACCGCAAAGATAATCTTCGCCAGCAAAAGTATCGGTACCCCAGACTTCGTAGTAGTATTTCATGATTTTAATTCGATTTTAGCCATTACAATATTCAAAGGCTGCTGAAAAACTTTTTATTTCGGATTACAAGGTTCCAATTATTAGCATATTAACGAAGAAAAAACAGTAGGATTATGTAGGCAGAAAAATATATTTTCCGATAGTTATCCTAACCGAAATAAGGAGTGATTATATGAATCTGCATAAGGCCTCTGTAACAGCTACAGCCGATTTGGCCGACATATATGCCTGTTCAACCGAAGGATATTCTACCCCAACTAACACGATACTAACCGGAGCAAAATTGCTCAACCAGCGGTATTCATTTTGTAATTTTGTAATCATTGGATTAGCTATTTTTTTTTTGTAATCAGTCACTACAACATGCACCTACGCTACAGAATTTTGATGTTTCGTTCCTACGCAACTTTATCCGGTTTTATCC
>QKHT01000041.1 GCA_003249935.1 Bacteroidota bacterium | reverse complement strand
CAGCAAACCTTGGTTGGCATAAGGCACAAAAAAATGTCCTAAGTTACTTGCTGTTTGCTTAAACACCTCAAGTTCGAGGTATTTAAGCAGGCCGCCCAAGGCAAATCCGGCCATAACACTTTTCATTGCATCGTTGCCATTTACTCTTTTCCAAAACATACCCGACAAAAATATTGAACTAAAAGGAGGGCCAATAACTGTGTAAAGCGTTTGGGTATAAACAAACAGGTTAGGTTTTACCTCGCCAAGCACAAATGCCTGCAAAATACCGAGCAGAACTATTGTAGTTCCATAAGTTTTCCCATTCGGATTTCGGACGGTTGCGAGGTTTTCGGATGTAAATTTTCATTATAAATATCGCTGGTAAAAACTGCCGACGAAGCGTTTAAAACCGATGAAATGGCTGATTGAATTGCACCAAACAATCCGGTGCTAAAATAAACCCTTGCATCAATACCGGCATCAATTTTTCGATGAGAAATCACTTCGTCGGTTCAACCATTCGAAATAGCCTTACCGGGTAGGACTTTGGTACAAAAATGCATTTTACATTCACCATAAAACGTCATCGCTACTTTTTCGCCAGCCAACCGAAAATCAACTTTTCAACTGCAATAATCGGAAAAATCAGAAAACCGGCTCCAGCCGACAACAACAGATCACTCAACCCAAGCGAAGTCGTTCCGAATACATTATGAAAAAACGGTGTATAAATAAACAACGCCTGCAATATTAGGATTGAACCAATGCCTAAAAAAACAACAGGATTACTGAAGAAGCCAATTTTAAACACCGAATCCTTAAGCGAACGGCAGTTAATCATGTAAAAAACCTGAAACATAATTACAAAAGTAACCGCAATTGTCTGTGCCTTAGGTAGCGCATCATTGGCCGAAATTCCGTTGGCTAAGGCACTGTGATACTCACTGTAAAACAGCAGAATAGTTCCCAATGTCATTAAAACAGATACAAAAACCACCCGAAACGTAATAAACCAGTTAAATATTGGCTCGCCGGGTTTACGTGGCGGACGGCTCATCACATTCGGTTCTTTTACTTCGAAAGCGAGCGGAATAGCCAAAGCCACTGCTGCCACCAAATTAATCCATAACAACTGTGTGGGCAGCATGGGTAACAGCAACGCGTTGGTAAAAGGATTAAAAGGAAAAAACATAATGGCATACATGAGAATAAAAGCCAGACCGAGGTTTGTTGGCAGCAAAAATGCCAACGATTTAAGCAAATTGTCGTAAACCCTGCGGCCCTCTTCAACAGCGGCACTTATACTGGCAAAGTTATCGTCGGCAAGTACAATATCGGCCGATTCTTTTGAAACCGATGTACCGGTAATACCCATGGCCACACCAATATTCGACTGTTTAAGCGAAGGTGCGTCGTTAACACCATCACCCGTCATGGCTACAATCTGATGATTATTCTGTAATGCCTTCACCAGTCTGAGTTTGTGCTCAGGGGCCACACGCGCAAAAATATTGGTTTCCATAACCGTTTTGGATAGTGTCTTATCGTCCATTTTGGCTAATTCGACACCGGTAACAACCGCTCCCTCTTGCGACAACCCAATCTGCATACCAATGGCTCGGGCCGTCGCTTTGTGGTCGCCCGTAATCATTTTTACCACAATGCCCGCTTTATGACATTTTTTTATAGCTGCAATGGCTTCAGATCTTGGTGGATCAACCATGCCAATTAACCCAACAAACTGAAAACCACTCTGCGCATCGTCAACGGTTAACGTCATGTTCTTCTTATTCCATGGTTTTACAGCTACGGCAAGTACCCGCATCCCTTCGGACCCAAAT
Source organism: Bacteroidota bacterium (assembly GCA_003249935.1). GTDB lineage: Bacteria > Bacteroidota > Bacteroidia > Bacteroidales > UBA5342 > SZUA-561. The sequence goes on along the minus strand of QKHT01000041.1, from coordinate 8,454 downwards.
ATTTCAATCTGTTTTATAATCTCATTTCGGTCCAATAACCCGCCCCCCCAATGTTCATTACAACGGGTCAGCACCACTTCGGGCGCACCTTTCACAACTATCCGTGCATCGGCATTGCCCGCCAAAGTGGCCATATATTGCAACTCGGAATCAAACGGTATCACATCTTTTCTTGGTTGAACCGCATTGAGTTTATCGGCATGAATACCTGCTTTTGCGGCGGCCACAATCAAGGCCACTTCGGTAGGGTCGCCGGTAATATTAAATGTTTTGCCTTGAGGTTTTATCGTGGCATCACTACACAATACCGCACATTCCATAAGTGTTTGAATCGTTTCAGGAATCTTCTCTATTTTTTGTCCGGCGAGCATAAATTCGCCCTCGGGGTTATACCCTACCCCCGTTAACGTCACCTGTTGGTCGATCGTCCAAAGTGCTTGCACAGTCATTTCGTTACGTGTGAGGGTGCCCGTTTTATCCGAACAAATGACCGTGGTGCTGCCAAGAGTTTCTACGGCCGGCAATTTACGGATAATGGCTTTACGTTTGGCCATGCGTTGCACACCAATGGCCAAAGCAATGGTCACCACGGCCGGTAGTCCTTCGGGAATGGCCCCTACGGCCAATGCAATGGCAAAAATGAGACTATCTTTCAAAGCAACCGCTAAGGCAATTCCTTGCCCGGTAGCCCTAATGGTTCCGGCCACAAGAATTACCAGCGTAATAGCCACAATACCAATAGTTAAATATTTACCTATTACCGCTAATTTTTGCGTCAATGGTGTTTCGAGATCTGTGGTTTCGCTCAGCATATCCGATATTTTACCAAGCTCGGTGTTCATCCCGGTCGAAACCACTACTGCGGTGGCCGTACCCAATGTCACTAAAGTACCGCTGTAAACCATACATAATCTATCGCCAAGCACCGTATCAATATCTACTTCTGCTGTATTTTTTTGCGCTGGCAGCGATTCGCCTGTTAAAGCAGCTTCTTCCACCAATAGGTTTTTTTGTTGAACCAACCGCATATCGGCCGGAACCCTGTCGCCTGCGGCCAGTTGCACAACGTCGCCGGGAACAACTTCCGAAACCGGAATCATTTGGAACTTGCCATCGCGCAATACCGTAGTATTTTCGGGAACCATATCGCTAAGGGCTTCAATGGCTTTGCCGGCTTTAAACTCTTGAATGAACCCAATAATGGTATTTACCACAACCACCGAAAGCACAACCATACCATCGGTAATTTTACCCAAAACCATTGCCAGCGCACACGAGCCTAAAAGCACCCAAATAAGCGGATTGTTTATTTGTCGCCAAAATACCGTAAACGCACCATCGCCACGCTTTTTCCTTATGAGGTTCAACCCCGATTCTTTTAACCGTTCTTTAGCCATTTCGGAGGTTAGGCCATCGGCAGAACTTTTTAAAGCATCAAACACTTTTGCCGTAGAGGTTGCATGCCAGTTATCCGTTTTATTTTTAGTCTTTATCATAAAAGTCAGTGTTGTAAATTCAATAGATCGTTAGACGTTAGACAAAATTTAAGAAACTCATATACAGTTACTTACAAATATTCATACTATTATGTAATATTCTTAAAATCAATGTATTATAAAAGTTTAACGAACTATTAAAATTATATTATCAATAAATGTCGTCAGTTTCTTTTTGCAACGATTAATTGGGTGAAATTCGACAAAAAAAATCTTCACCGATCCAATGTACACAAAATTATTCATTTCGTATATCAATCAAATATCCATCAACAAAAAACAGCAAATTTGTTTCCATAGATCATTAGATGTTCGAGTTTCGACATAAAACAACAGACTGACACAAAGTGTTGTGCATAAATTCAAACTGGATTGTATAATTCTTATATTCAATGCATTATCAAACTTTTTTTCTAAAGTACGAAAAAAACACAACATTTCCTGTATAAGTATCCCTTACACCAAAAATCGCACACAATCTAACGGTGCTACAAATCATTTAGCAGCCCGTAAACATTGGAATACAACTAAAACACAAACCATTGACAATGTGAAACATGCCCAAGAATCCGACTATTTTTTTGCATTGAATTTTTTTAGGTTTTAACACATAAATGCATTATTTTTACATTATAAAGGGTTTCAAGTTGTACTAATCACGCTCAAATTCATTGAATATGAAAACCAATATTACGTTATTTTCTATTTTGATTTCAATCTGTACGATTGGTCAAACGCCAATGCATATCGAAACTTTACCCGGGCTGAATATTGCCCGCGCTGCACACCAACAAATAGCTATTTCGTCGAACAAATTTGTTGTAACCGGAGGCCATATTAATGGTTTTGGCCTGACAAAACAGGCAGAAGTTTACGATGCCAACACCAAATCGTGGCAATTGATTGGGATGAATGATAACCATGACATGGGGTTTATAGCCAAACTCAATGACGGTAAATATTTAATTGGCGGCGGATGTTCAATGACATTGGGTGTTGGGCAATTAGCCTCTACCGAAATATTTGACCCCGAAAACAACAGTTTTACGGCCACAGCCAATATGTTTGTAGCCCGCACCAACTGCTGTGCCGCCACGCTTAAAGACGGCCGGGTATTAGTGGTAGGAAATTGGTATGCATCGGCTGCAAATGCCGAAATCTACAACCCTGTAACCAACACTTTTACGCTCACCGGTGCATGCTTGGTGGCAAGGGCCTTACCGGTAATTATCCCAACGGATGATGGTGGAGCCATTGTGTGTGGTGGTTTGGGTATTTATGGTGGACAACCGGCCAGTCATAAATTCGAAAAATATGATCCGGTTAGTAATACCTTTACAGAACTCACCCATACACTGTTCAATGGCGAAACAAGTTGGGATATTGCTTGTTATGTACCTGCCATGACACAACAATACCAACTGCCCGATGGTAAATATGCCGTTTTAGTCTACAATTCAGCAGGTACTTTAGCCCGATTAATCAGAATCGATCCGGCTACGAGTAAAATAGAAGAGATTGTAACGCAAAAACCAATACCACTCACCGACGAAGCCGATCAAAACAAAACTTTCGGTTGTGCCCGCACTTTAATGATCGACCAACCACGAAATCTGCTCCACATTATTCAGCAAGGTGGAGCCGCCGGGAATATTACATTTCGCCTTGTCACCATTAATCTTCAGACTGGCTCAGTAAACAGCTCACAGCAGGATGGTTTTACTTATTCGCCGGCTTCGAGCAACCTTTCGATGCTAAGCGATGGACGTATTTTGTTCACCGGCGGCAATAAGTACGACAACTTTTCCCTTTCGAACAGTGCATTTATTGTTACACCAGCCACTTATGTCGAAACCGGATTAAATACTATTTCTTCCTCAAAAATATCGGCATTTTGGAATCAAAGTGCCGGGGCATTTTTATTAAGCGAAAAAGTAGCTGAAGCCACGCTCATTGATTTAACCGGAAAAACGCTTTGTAATGTAAAAAACAGTGTTCAGGTATCGGGGTTGAACCTTCGTTCTGGCGTGTATATCCTGACGATAAAATCGCAAAGAACAAACGAAACAATCAATATCAAAATCATTAAACCGTAAACAGTACCACAACGAACAAATCAATAACGGCTTCACCAAAAGTGAAGCCGTTATTGATTCAGGACATCAGCTCGAAAAGTTCGTTATTTTTTTACCAATAAATGATGTAATAGTTCGTCATATTTTTACAACATATTCTTTTTATGAATATTACATAATAGTCTGAGTTTTAAAAATTGCGGAATAAGCCTTTTAAATTTTGTCGAACATCCAACAGCCAACGATCTGTTGAGTTTGGTAAACTATTACGGTAAATCTGCCTTACGATTATAAAATTTGTGAATTAATTGACCAATCGAAATAACCCTATTTAGCAATTTAAACAGCCGATTTTTGGAGAAATTAACCACCATTGATATAAAAACGACAGCAAAAAAATGGTATTTTAAATTTATTACAGTACTTTTATACCTGCCTTTCAGGGGGTTAAGAAATACAAAATATAAACATTCGAAACAACAAATGTATTTTAAATCATAAAATACTCTGTAACAGTTATATACAGAACAAACAAACATTTAACTATTTGAATTAAATAAAAACACAACAATGAAATTTGCATTTATTGTTCTTACACTATTTGGTTCGGTACGACTAACAGCTCAACAGACCAACGACAGCCTAAAGGCATTATTAAGTAAAAAAGCAGGTTCGGAAAAAGTAGAATTACTTAATCAAATATCCCGAAATTGCTGGAACATGGCACCCGATTCCGGATTACGTTATGCCACTGAAGCATTAACGCTGGCAAAAAATATTTCGGACAAGAAAGGCATGGCCACTTCGCTTCAAAATTTAGGCGTAAACTACTGGCTTACCAGTGCTTATCAAAAATCATTAGAAAACCTCAGATTATCATTACCCCTATATGAAGAGATCCATGATTACAATGGGATATCGTCGGTATTTAGTAATATGGGAATCGTTTATAAAGATATTTCGGACAATGAAAAGGCCTTGTTTTACTTCCTCAAATCACTTAAACTTTCGGATAGTCTCAATAATCAGCCACTATATGCAAAAACACTTGGAAATATAAGCTTAGTATACAGAGCATTAAAAAATTTAGACAAAGCAAAAACCTATAATCAGCAATCCATAGATTTGTTTGTAAAATTAAACGATACAATAAGTATTTCGGCACTATATAACAATATGGGTCGTATTTACGAAGAACAAAACGATTTAAACTCAGCTCTCGAACAATATAAAAAAGCTTTGGCAATCAATATCAAAAACAACAACAAATATGGCATCACTATCAGTTTGTATAATATCGGTAGTGTTGAGTTTAGTTTAAATCACTTTACCCAAGCACTTAAATATTTTCAACAATCGTTAGAAATCAGCCAAAGCATCGACGACAACGTCGGAATTCTTTTGGCCTATAAGAGTATCGGTTTGGTAAATTTAAAATTAAAACATTACCCTTCGGCTCTCAAATATTTCGATTTATCGATGAAATTAACTTACCAAACCGGCGCAATAGAAGACCGCCTCGATTTGTATCAAACCTATGTAGAATACTACAAATTAACAGGCAATGCATATCGGGCATTAAGCTATGCCGAAAAATACCGTAACCTCAAAGACAGTATCGATAGCAATAACAACATCAGGCAAATGGCTGAAATGCAAACGAAATTCGACAGCGAAAAAATTGAAAAAGAGAATGAGTTGCTCCGAAAAACAAATGCAATACAAACATTAGCCATTGAAAAACAGAAAGCCATCAGAAACCTGATGATTACATTACTTACGTTTGCTGCTTTTATTGTTGTTGTACTTCTGGTTCGCATTGCCATTAGGCGAAAGGCAAACAAAACACTTCAGAAAAAAAATCAGCTTATTGCCAGTCAAAAGGAAGAATTAGAGCTGAACCATCACACGCTTTCGGTGCAATACAACGAACTGCACTTGCTCAATGCCATGAAAGACAAATTTTTTAAGATTATTTCGCACGACCTTAAAGGGCCTTTCAATAGCATTTTGGGATTGTCGGAGCTCTTATGCCTCGACTACCAAAACCTCGATGACATTAATCGGCTAAAGATGATTGAAACCATTAACAGTTCATCGCAATATGCCTACGAATTGCTAACCAATTTACTCAGTTGGGCCCAAGCACAAACCGGCGAGATTAAAATTAACAAAGAACCTATTGAAATTAACAAGCTAATTGACACATGTATACGACTTTATGGCACAAGTGCTGATCATAAAGGAATTACTGTTTCGGTAAATATTGAACCCAATCTGAGTTTGTTGGCCGATATCAATACGCTCCAAACCACCGTAGGAAACCTGTTGACCAATGCCATAAAATTTACACCAAATGGTGGACATATTACCATCGGTTCAACCCGAAAAAACGACAAAGTTATCATTACCGTTGCGGATACCGGTGTTGGAATAGCCCCCGATGCCATAGAAAAACTATTTAAACCCGACGAAACATTGAGCACGCAGGGCACCAATAACGAAAAAGGCACCGGCCTTGGGCTTATTTTGTGTAAAGAATTTATTGAACTCAATGGCGGCACTATTGCTGTCGAAAGCGAAGTGGGCAAAGGAAGTACATTCACGGTTTCGCTACCCATTGCCTAACTTACGGTTCAGCCAAAACCATTTAGTTACTTATAATTATGCCTGAACCGTTTTGCGTTACGCGATACCGCTTAAGGGGGAATTTGGCAGGTCCTTTAGTCGGAAAACCAGTGCCATCGAATAAGCTGAAGACACTACCACATACAGGGCATATGGCCTGAACCGCTTGTGGCGTAACCCGGTCAATATTGCCGGGATTGTAGGTACAGCACTGATCGAATGCAACATAACCATCGTTGGTGTGGCAAACGATAATGCCGCCCACACCGGGACGCGGATAATTGGGTATAGCCGATGAGAGAGCGATTGCAGAACCGACCGCCTGTAAAGGAATATATTCGTAATCGCCTAAATCAATAACAATATATACCGGTACATTGGGTACGTTGGTTTCGAGATCTTTACACCCCGACAATAAACTCAACACAACCAAAACGTTATAAATAAACCCTCTTTTTACCATTTGTATTTTCCCGCACTTATCATTACCTTTGGTAAAAATAGTACTATTTACCAAAGGTAAAAAACGCAATGGACAAAGATATATTATACGTTCTGGTTATATTAGCCATATCGGCCATAAGTTCGATAGCCAAAGCACGCAAAAAATCGCGCGAACAAGCACCGGCAGACAGTTACGATGAGCCAACACCGCAACGCGACATCTTCACTGAAATAATGGAACAAATGGGTGGTACACCCCAAAAGGTTGTAATTCCCGAACCTGTTGTAACAGTAAAGCCCGACCCCAAAGCAAAGACTCCGGCTTACCGGTTCAAGCCACAACCGGTTCAGCCCGAAAAACCTTTGGACAGTGCCAACGACTATGCCAATGCAGCCGCTTACGACTTTAATGCCGGGCAGGAAGGCATCGGTTCGTACAATTTTAACGAAATACAAAAAACCGAAGTAGGCAATACGGCAGGTTTGCATCAGTACAAAAGAAACGACAACATGCCAACGGTCCACAACAAACGGGAACTAAAGCGCGCTTTTATATTTTCGGAGATAATAAGTCCAAAATATTTTTAAACTACAAGTTTTTTTTTCTCAATAACCATACTATCTTTGTGAGAGTAATCAAGAGTCCTGATATAATATTGGGTCTCTTATTTTTTTATACCATATTTAAAAACGTAAAATATCATGGCTTATTCGTATTTAACTGAAGAAGGCTTAAGAAAACTCAAGGAAGAGTTGAATAATCTTGAATCTGTTGAACGCCCATCGATTTCGCGACAGATAGCAGAAGCCCGTGACAAAGGCGATCTATCGGAAAATGCGGAATACGATGCAGCCAAAGAAGCACAGGGACTTTTGGAGATGAAAATTTCTAAACTAAAAGACATTTTGGCCAATGCCCGTATTATCGACGAATCGAAAATAGATATTAATCAGGTTCAAATGCTTAACAAAGTATTACTCAAAAACCTGAAAACCGGTACCACAATGACCTATACTTTGGTTCCCGAAACAGAAGCGAACCTAAAGGAGGGCAAATTGTCGATTAATACCCCTATTGCAAAGGGGTTGCTTGGCAAAAAAGTAGGCGACATTGCCAAAATAACCGTACCCACCGGCATGGTAGAGTTTCAGGTAATGGAAATTTCACTTTAAAAACTAAAAACCATGGCATCTATTTTCAGCCGAATTGTAAACGGCGAAATACCGGCTTACAAAGTAGCAGAAAACGACAAATTTCTGGCTTTTTTAGATGTGTTTCCATTGGTTAAGGGACATACACTGGTCATTCCGAAACAAGAAATCGACTATATTTTCGATTGCGACGATGCCTTGTTGGCCGACATGATGGTTTTTGCAAAAAAAATAGCGAAAGCGATTAAAGACGCAGTGCCCTGCGAGCGGGGACTCGAAGTGCCGCATGCCCACATTCATTTGGTGCCAATAAACCACATGGACGACCTCAACTTCAAAAATCCGAAGCTAAAGCTCACGCCCGAGGAGTTCAGCGAAATTCAACAAAGTATTATTGGTAAACTTTAGGGCTATTATCCCTGACAGGGTTTTAAACGAAATAGACTAATATCCCTGACAGGGTTTTAAACGAAATAGACTAATATCCCTGACAGGGTTTTAAACGCGCGTATTTTAACCCTGTCAGGGATATTTAAAATAAATTCGGTTAACCTGCCCTTGCCTGGCGAAAACATATCAGTATGAATTTCACAGCAGCCGCGTAGCGGCGATATTATGGTAGAAAACACAAATCACAAACGTTCTTGAGCCGCATAGCG
>QKHT01000054.1 GCA_003249935.1 Bacteroidota bacterium | reverse complement strand
CCGCAGGTGTTGGTGTGGCGTTTTTGACCTACGCGTTTTACCTTGCCAAATTCGCCGCAACGGGTTACACCAATATGCGATCCAAAGATGAAAATCGCTGCACCGTTGTCGGGAATATGATCCGAAAATGCTTTCAATCCCGGTTCACCCACAAATGGATAACCGGCTAACCCACCCATTATAAAACAGCCTTGTGGCGATGGCAGATTCATTTTGCCCGGCTGGTGATTCAATTCGTCGAAACAGAATGAGGTAGCTAAAATGACCTTGCTCATCTCAATGTTTTCAATTTCCGACATTTGCAATACGGCCATATTGGCGGCTTCGGACATGGTTTGGTAATTGCTAAAGTACTTCGATAGTATTTTATCCATAATTCTTGTATTTCAAATTTGTAACTGTTTGCCTTTAACTCTCCTGCGTAAAGATAGCGACTATCCGGTGGTTCCTAAAGCATTGGCAATGGCATTAATTGTTTTTAATAAAACAATATTCAAATGCTTGGATTCGGGATCACCGTTTTCGGCCAGAACCCGCCGATAGCGAATGGCTTCCACTTGTGCTTCGTGTAGTAATCGTAATGGTTTGGCGCGCAATCGGGTGCTTTGAAAATGATTTCGGCGTCGCTCTTCGATGGTTCGGCCCAATACATCCAACAAGCATTGCCGGGTCAGTTGCAACTCATCAATAATGAGTTTTTGTACTTCGGCCCTTACATCGGGTTCAACCACCAGCGATGCGTATAAGTTAATAATTTCCTCGTCGGTACTGGCCAGGCTGGTATCTATATTTGTAAGCAAATACCGTATCATATCGTCGTATTTAACCATGCTTTTCAGCATTTGGTAGCTTTCGGCATCGTTGGTTTTAAGAGCCGAAAGCGCAGTGCCCAGCCCGTACCAACCGGTAATATTGGTGCGGCTTTGCGACCAACTGAACACCCATGGTATGGCGCGCAAATCGGCCAATGTGCGCTGATTTGTGCGCCTTGATGGGCGCGAACCTATCTTGCTCATCTCAATAATGTCGATGGGCGTGGCTTGTTCGTAATATTTTATAAACGATTTATTGGTTGTAAGTTGCTGGTATTTTTCGTATCCTGCATCCGAAAGAGCCAGCATAATTCGTTCGGCATCCTTGTTTATATCACTGTGTTCTTTTGGCCGAACCAACGTATTTTGTAAAGTGCCTGCAACAAGAAGTTCGAGATTAAATGCAGCATTCAGCTTATTTGCATATTTACGTTCGATGGTTTCGCCCTGTTCGGTGAGCCGTATTTTACCGTTGAGGGTACCTTTGGGCAGTGCACTCAAAAACCAGTGTGTGGGTCCCGAGCCACGGCTAATGGTTCCACCCTTACCATGAAATGCTTTAATCTCCACACCATGTTTTACGGCCACGGCCTTTAATGTCTGTTGCGCATGATTCAAATAACGGTTCGAGGCAATAATGCCGCCATCTTTATTACTGTCCGAGTAGCCGAGCATCACTTCAACCACCGGCTTTTTGTATCCTCTCTGTTCGGCAATAAAGTTCATTGTAGCTACTGTTACCGGATGAGCCAAAAACTCATCCATTATTTCGCCGCAATTGTTAAGATCGTCGATGGTTTCGAACAAGGGCACCACCGGCATTTTACAGGTTAGCCCGTAAGGTGTGCGATGCATGAGACCGGCCTCACGTGCAAGAAGATACACAATCAGCAAGTCGTCGATCCTGCGCGTCATACTTACAATCAACGACCCAAATGCACGAGGCCCATAAGTGGTCATGTGTTCGTTTACAACCCGCAGACAGCCTAATACACTTTGCGTTTCGACACAGGTTCCACCATAATTATTGGTAAATGGCCGGTTGTGTGCCAGTTCGTTATATAAAAACAATTTAGGAATTGAACCATTGGCATCGGTTACAATATTTGCTTCGGTTAATAGTCCGATGAGTGCTTTTTCGTGATATACACTATTTTGCCTGATGTCGAGATGTGCCAAATGAAAACCAAACAAATCGATATGTCTGCAAACTTTGCCTACTTCGGTGAGAGCCATTGTGCCTGCTCCAAATTCGGTTAATGCACTGTGCAACAGTAGTAAATCCTGTAGTAATTCTTTACTTTGCGAATAAGTATGACTGCGATCGTACAATTTTGTTTCGCCCGAAAGTTTGTCTTTTTTTATAGGCAGCTTGTCGATGAGCAGTTTCACAAACAACCGGAACGGTTCGTTTGTAAAATATTGAACAGTAAGTTTCGTTTTTAGCGGTTCTGCCTCTTCAATCAATTGGCCTAAACGAATTTCGAACGCTTTGTTTAGTGTCTGCCCCATGGTATAAATACTCATTGCGTCGGCCAAACCGTTAAGTTTATCATGAACCAGTCGTATCGCCTCATTCCTGAGTTTCTTTAGCGTGCTGCGCGTAATTTCGGGTGTTACAAACGGATGTCCGTCGCGATCTCCGCCTACCCAAGTGCCAAAGGTTATCTTCGGCAGTTTTGTATAATCGTTTATCAGTTGGGGGCTATAACCCATTGCCTGCCAGGCTTGCTTAAAATGCAAGTCGTTGTATTCCACCACTTCGGGAAAAACATTGACCAAATAATGCAGCACATTGCTCAGTTCGGTTTCGATATTGGGCTTTTCGAGAAATATATCGTCGATAAACCAAAGCTTTTGAAGTACGGTTTTCACCTCGTTGCGTATTTCAACCCGCTCGAAACCGTTATACACCGGGTTTTCGAGTTTTACAATCAGCAGATACAATTCGCGGTAATACTTCAACACTACTGCACGTTTGGCTTCGGTCGGATGCGCCGTAAGTACCGGTTCAACCTCGCAAGCCGCCAATGCTTCGGCAATCTGTTTTTCGGTTGAACCACCTGCTTTAAGATTCTGCAAAACGTTGGGCCAACTGCCACGCACAAGCGTACCATCGTTATCGTCGCCCTTGCGCCGACGCTCCTGCACGGCCCAGTTCACCTCGCACAAATTGAGTATCTGAAACGAAATAGCGAAAATATGCACCACCTTCTGTCCGTAACAGTTTTGCACAATATCGAGCGTTTGAGGCTCTTCGTCGGCAATCCATGGAATATACCGCACCAAATCATGTTCGCCGTTTTCGGTCAGAACCTCGGCAAAACAATCGAGCAGATATTTTAAATCGGTATACGGCTTTCCGCTCGATGCGATGTATTGGTTTAATAGTGAATTCATACGTACAATCTATCACTTTTTAACGCTTAAAAGGATGAGATTGTTTATGAACTCAATTTACAAAACAAAACTTATGGGTAGCATATAACTCACCCTAACCACTACGCCGCGTTGTTTTCCCGGTATCCATCTGGGCATTGCCTTTACCACGCGAAGGGCCTCGGCATCCAACAACGGATGCACGCCACGAGCAATTGCCACATCAATAACACGGCCATCCTTATCAATATCAAACTTCACATACACCTTGCCTTGTATGCCCTTGTTTTGAGCCTCCTGCGGATACCGTACTGTATTTTTCAGATAATTCACCAAGGCTGTATCTCCGCCAACAAATTTTGGCGACTCTTCAATTATAAAAAATTCCTGAACATCTTCGCAAACTTCATCAGTCAATTCGGTACACTCAATCTCAAGTTCGTCATTTATTGCAAGGTCGCTCACACCCAAAGGCAGAGGTAGAGGTTGATTTACCGTATTTTGCTGCCCGCTTGTATTCGAAATTACCGAATCAACAGCTATAAATGATGTAAATTCTGTGAGTAAATTGTATTTTTCGCCAAGTGCAACAATCTCACGTGTCAATATCGAATCTTTTCCCGCATTATTAAAATCCGACAGCCTGCGTATTTTTTCGCGCGCCCAAAAATATTTCACGGCTTGCGATTGAGATTTAACATTGTTCGAAAAATCTACAACTTTAGAAAAAATCCTGCAACCGGATTTTCCGCTAATTTGTATTGAACCGGCCAAATCGCCAATGTACTTGCCCGAAATAATCAATGGCCGTTGTGCAAACAGATCCGGAAATTTTTCGGGCAAAACGTCATAGGCCGTACAATTGTTCCAATTGAATTGTATTTCGGAGAGCACCGGTTGAGAAATATATTTCAGAAATTTTGCTGCAATACCTGCGGCTTCGGTCTCATTTAACACAACAAACGGCTCACCATAACCCACATGGGCAATACCTTCAATCAAAGCACGGTTAACGGATGTACCGATACCAAAGGCAAAAAAGTTTGCACTCCCCAAATTGTTCCGAATAAGATCGTAGGCTTCCTTTTCTACCGAGACGTAACCATCGGTTAAAATTACATACGACCGCGAAAGATTTTCCGTTTCGGTGAAAGCGAGTGCTGTCTTCAACGCCGAAAGCAATTCGGTACCGCCGCCTCCGTTACTCTTATTCACAAAACTTAATGCATCGTGTATGTTTTTTTCGCTGGCCGTAACGGATTCGACACTAAAAACAGCAGAAGCACCGGCAAAGAGTACAATATTAAACTTATCCGCAGGTTTTAAACCATTTAGCAAATCCAACATCAACTTTTTTCCCACTTCTAAGGGGAACCCATTCATCGAACCGGAAACATCCAGAATAAAAACATATTCTCTGGGAATAACCATTTCATCAGACACAGTGGATGGTGGCTGCACCATGGCAAGGAAATATTTTTCGCCCGATTTGTCGGTGTAAGTTAACAGACCTGTTTCAATTTCATCGCCTGCAAGCCTGTATTTCATAACAAAATCCCGATTTCCTCCTTCCGGTTCAAGCATGCTTACAACCGCTTCAGTTTTTCCTCTGAACCGTATATTGCATTGATGCGTACCACATGTTATATTGCTAATTGGCATTCCTGCTGCGATATTAACCTCTAAATTCAATTTCGAGGTCGCATTTTCGCCCGCCCTTAAGTACGGATTCGCATCCCAAGGCTTTGCTTCGCCATTTGCCGACTCCTTTTTACTTATATAGCGCGGGCCAACTACCGTCGGGAAAACAAATTCGTAGATTTTATCTGTTGGTACAAGCAATTCAGTATAACACAAAGTTACTTCGACTTTGGCTCCGGGAACAATATTGGCTACATTCATTTTAAACACATTGGGCGTTTCCTCTTCCAGTAGCGAGGCTGTTCGGCCTTCTTTTTTTGCATTGTCATATTTTTTTCTGGCTTTTTTCTTCTCTTCAACCACTGCCTTAATGATTCGTCCGTTTACATTCATCTCCATTTGATAGACCGCTGCACGGGTTGATGCCGGAAATACATAAATCGCTTCGATTGTGGCAGAGCCGGTATTGGAATAAACCTGCGAAACTTTTACATCAGCAATAATGCCTGAAATATTTACACTTACATTGGTTGACTTCAGCGGCAAACTGGCTAAAGACCCTTCGTCGGAAAGTACAACAAAATAAGGCGCAAGCGTTTTATTTGCAATAGTTTTGGTCTGTGCATCAACATCCGTAGAACAAAAAATGGTGACAAAAAATCCAACGAAAAGGAAATAAAAAGTTCTTAGATTCATATTCATCATATTTAGAAAGTTAGCAATAACAAAACAGTAAAATTTGTACCACTATTTAACGATAATTTGGTGATTTTATTATACATGTAGGCGTGTAAAGGCAACAAATGATCTGTTTCATAATGTCTGCTTTTCGAAATGGACCAAACTAAAGTAACAGTACAGCAAAAAAATATATCTTTGTGAATTAACCTTTTAGTTCGAAAATAATGATACGAACAGAAAACATTGTGAAACAGTACGCGGCACATCGGGCATTATCCGGTGTAAGTATTGATGTGAAAGAAAACGCTGTATTTGGCTTACTTGGCCCTAATGGTGCCGGAAAAACTACACTGCTCCGCATCATTAATCAGATTACTGCACCCGATTCGGGTGTGGTGTACTTCAATAACCGGCCCATTTGTGCCGACGATATTTCGCAAATCGGGTATCTGCCCGAGGAACGCGGCTTGTATCGAAAAATGAAAGTGGGCGAACAAGCACTTTACTTAGCTCAACTCAAAGGATTATCCAAAGCCGATGCGCTTAAAAAACTCCGCTACTGGTTCGAAAAGTTCGAAATACAGGCTTGGTGGGACAAAAAAGTTGAAGAACTTTCCAAAGGGATGCAACAAAAGGTTCAATTTATAACCACAGTGTTGCATGAACCCAAACTTCTTATTTTCGATGAACCATTCTCAGGGTTCGATCCCATCAACGCCAATCTGCTAAAAAACGAGATTCTGGATCTTAAAGCAAAAGGTTCAACCATCATATTCTCTACCCACAATATGAGTTCGGTTGAGGAAATATGCGATAGTTTTGCGCTTATTCATAAATCGAAAGTTATTCTTAATGGCGAAGTCGATGCCATTAAAGAGACCTATAAATCGAATAAACTACGATTGATTTTAGCAGGCGAGCATCCCGATTTTGGTTCGGATCTTACTCAAAATTTTAATCTACTCGAAATTAAACCAAATCGCGGAAAAACCGAAATATTACTACAATCGGATGGCATGCAAAATAACACGTTTTTATCGGGTCTTGTAGATCATTATCACATTCATCTGTTCGAAGAGGTCATTCCCACGATGAACGAAATATTTATTCGTGTGGTGGATGCCAATCAATAAGATAAAAAAAGCCGGAATAGATGTTCCGGCTTTTTTTTTGTGATGTGTGATTATTATTTTTCGTAGATAATATCGGCACCAATGGTTCCAACGAGGCTGTGGAGATACTCGCTGCTTTTAATGTGCTTTAGTTTGGTCTCGCTTAGTGCAATACGACCGTCAATGTCCATCTCTTCAACCAATTCCTGGTTTTCGTGCACCGATTTAAACTGTTTGAGGTAAGCTATCTGGCTTTCGCAGAATGCGATGTCCTTTTGTTGTTTATATTCGAGCCGTTTTTTGTACCAATCGCTGGCAAGTACACTTTCGCGGGTAAACATACTGCGTAATGTTTTGTCGCTAATGTCTTTACCATTGTAATGGCCATATGCCATTACGTGCAACAGCACTTGTAAGGGTGGAATGGCTGAGTCAATACTGCCATCGGCAAAGTAGCCCATTGCCACTTTTTGCATGGCTTCGGTAATGTTGTTTATGCCATCTACATAATCTTCCATGCCCTGAAGCTCGGGTTTCAACATTTGTTCGTTAAAAACCGCCAATGGTTCATCAAACAAGCGGTTCATACATCTAAAAGCAAATGTTGGCGTAATGCGGTAGCCCAAACGGCTGGCTAATACCTTTTTACCTTTATATTCAAAGTCTTCGAGTTTCTCAAGACATCCGGTTTCAATCAATAGTTTCGGATCGCGATCTTCGGGGACCAAACGGGCCCAAATTTCGGGAATCAGGATGCTAATGTCGTGGTCGAACCTATTTGCATTGCCAATATATCCCGCTGCCGATGTAAAGCCCTGATACTCGGTGAGAATATAAGACAGCAAGGCATTGTTGAGGTCGGATGTTGGTGTAAGCATGTTAAAAGGTCCTTTGGTGAGCGCACCTTCGGAACCGGCACCTGTGGTAGATGGCGATTTACCTGTAAGACTACAGATGAAATCCATAAATAATTCGGGTATTTCCTGATAGTGAATTGGATTGTAAACACTTAAAGGCCGTATGCCCGCTTTTCGGTTTGCCGGATTGTTGCGCCGACCCGGAAGTACGGCATTTACCGGATGATTTACCGGTTCATCGGTTTTAATTTTTCGGTGAAGTCGGATTCCAATTTCTGCTAAATAGCTGTCCGGAGTTTCCTGAGCAAATACATTGCGTTGCAAGTAGCGCGGGTTTTTTGTGGGTTCGCCATCAACAATGCGTGTGTGCGATGGCAGACAGAAATAGCCTTCTTTGTTGTTTTCAACTATTTTTTGAATAAAATCCTTTACCGGTTGCGTATATTTTTCGAAATTTATGGCATCCTCGTACAATTCAATGGCATCATTCAGCGTCAGTGGCTCGTAATTGGTTAAAAAAGTATGATTGCTAACAATATCCGATTCAGCCTCTTTATCGTAACCGCGTATAATGGCATCGTCGGGGCGCTGAAATAAATAACTTTCGCAGTTTGCCGTAAGTTTTACGCTCTTATTGGTGTATTCCGGGTTCAAATTGTGCAAACTGTCGGCCGGTAATGTAATGGTTGCCGATATATCATCTTCCATTTGAATTTTAAGACTTGGAACAAAATCCGACCGCAATTTATGCAGATACCATTCGTTATTGGGGCTGAACCCAATACGTACATAACTGGCCGAAATCCACTGGTTTTTGTACATCAAGGCATTCCCTTTCCGGCCATTAACAATTTCAACACTAAAATCGTCCTTCCATGTATTGGTTGTTCCTTCGCCGTGGCGCGACAGTCGTTTGATGTACAGTACAAAGGTTCTGATATAATCCGGAATGCTTTTCAAAAAGGCATTGTACTCATCGTTGTACTGATCGCTTGGTGTAAGTAGTTTTACCGCAGAACCAAGGGTGCGCTTTGGGCTTAGAAACGGACGCGAAGGGGCTGCATCGGCACGCATATTTTTCCAGCGGTGCGAGTAGTCGTAGTTGATAATGGTTTCGGCCCATTTCGAATCTTCTTCCAAATCTTTAATGTAAAATGCACCATATTTTATGGCATTTTGCATCGATTTCGAAATTTCAGATTTTCCACCACCCGATACCGTACTTGGCTTGTGGCAAAACATTCCTTCGGGCGATGTATCCAAAATACGCCACATTTGCTGTGTTGGATGCTTTACTAACTGAAATTTGTGTCCGGTGGGATGTACATAAATTTTAGATGGCGAAAGTTTTAGTTTAACTTCCTTATTGTTATGTAGCCAAGTTACCGAATTTACATTAATATCGATATGCGCATTTTCGGGAATGTAAACAATATTGTCGTATTTTTTGTCTATGGCATAATTTTCAGGTTGAACCTCAATTCGACCGTTCAATAATTCTGCTGCCTCGGTAAAGGTATAAGGTACTTTAAATTTTGACGTGAAAATTTCGCCATAGACCTTGTCGTTCATATTGCCGCGTGGAAAAGCAATGGCCCCACCGGAATGCTCTTCTTCTACCAAACCAAACAGGTTGGCAGCATAACCAATCTGGGTTTTAATCTCCTTTTTCGAATAGCCGTAATAGTTGTCGGCTATAAGTGTAACCACTACGCCACGTTCATCGCGACAGGTGAGCTTAAAGGCATTGCCATTATTGTATAATTCTTTTGAGTCTTTGTAACACATACCATCTTTACGCTGGCGCTCAGTGGCATCGTCGAAGTGGGGCAGGCCAATATCTTTTTTGCGAAGTTGCGTGAGTTGTGGTGCGAGTATAATACATCCGGTATGTCCGGTCCAATGTTCAATATCCAATGCGGCATCGTTTATTGCCAAATGCGGGTCGCCACCATTCCCAAAAATAGTCTCTACAAAATCGAGATTGCTAACTAAACTACCAGGTGCAAAAAAACGGATTTCCATCGTTTTTTCTGCTGTTACTCCTTTTACTTCAGGGCATACAACCGGTCGGAGCAATAGAGATACCATGAGCGATGCTTTTTCATCCTGATTATATGTAAAAGGTAGCATACAAAGCTCTTTCGATGGGTTGATGGCATTGTACAATAAGTTTGCAAATACAATTTTTGGTACCTCTTTTTTGTCGAACGGAACCGGCAATCCACCAGCCACGATATGGAAAGTGCCTTCGGTGGTGCGCTTATCCTTCGCCGGGTTGTTCAATATGCCCTGTTTTACACGGTACGAGCTGAGATATTCGTTTTTAAACGTATCGCCATTTGGTGGCAAACTCAGCTCGCGAGCCAATCCCGCCTGATTTAATATGAATGTTTTATTTGGTAGTTTGGTCTCTTTATGAAAAGGTACTTCCTTAATATAATCATCAATGAAATCCTGTATTCGTTTATCCGCAGGCGACAAATGATCGCTTAAAAGTCGCGATTTTTGTTTGAAACTCTTTATAAAATCCTCTGTAAGTGAGATAAACTTGTCGTTCGAAGCCGTGAGTTTATCTTCCGAACCGCCATTATAAGTTGGCCAAGCGAAGCCAACTGTAGGTTGATGTATTGAATCATATCCTTACGGTCTCTTTTGCTTGGCTTTGTGGTGCTGAATGTACAATGCTTCATTGTAAAGTCGTTATAATTATTATCAATCACAAAATTACGATATTAAATGCAACTTCTATGCATAGGCTGTTGGTTTTGGATAAATTATGAATATAATATTCGGGACAAAAAAAATGTAAATAAGTGTTTTGATTTTCTTTTGTATCGGTAACTTACTGTGATGTAGATTTTTATAAAGAAAGGCGATTCTGTATTCTGAACCGCCTTTCTTTATTTCTCGAATATTTTAAATGTAACCCTTAAATGATAATAGTGCGTTTAACTTTTGTAATGCATTGATTTTAAGAACATTACATAACAGTATAGATATTTGTAAATAACTGTATTTGAGCCTCTTAAATTTTGCCGAACATCGAACATCGAACTATGTATTGTTAAATGTATTGCGATATAAGTTGTTTTAGTTCCTGAGCCTGCCGAACGCCTGCGCCACTCCACAGTTCCTTTCCGTTTTTAAATAGTTTAAG
>QKHT01000320.1 GCA_003249935.1 Bacteroidota bacterium | reverse complement strand
TTAGACAGTCAGGATATTATTCATCATTTTAAATGTGCCTATGTAGGTGCAATGTCCGAATTTGCCCGGGGAAATGAATTGATATGCCCAAAGTGCGATACACGGTTGCGGCACATAGGTATCGATTACGATAAACCATCGTTACTTTTCAATTGTAATTCGTGCAGTCATTCTTTTCAGGAACCGGATATGGAGGGATACTGCCTCGATTGCGGAACGCATAACGAACTCAATGAGTTAAAGCTATACGACATTTACGAATATGCATTAACCACCAAAGGAGACCAGGCCTCGAGAAACGGGTTTATGCCTACCGAAGAACGTAATTTGTTTGAACACAAAAATATTGTGCCTTTGGATCTTTTTCCGTATCTGCTTGCCAGAGAGGCATCACGTTCAAAATCGGGCCATGGAATTGTTGCCTTGATAAGATTTCATCAAAATCAGATTCCGGCTATGAATCTCAAAAAATCGGATCAGTTTAAACATGAGGTAGCGGAAATAATTGCAAGTTATGTGGATTTGGACGATATCTGTTCGGCAAAGGATCACTTAAATTATTTTGTGCTTTTTCCCGATAGTTCGATGGATCAGTCTTCGGCTAAACTAAGTCTTATATCATTGAATATTAAGAAATTAATGGCTGATAATTTTTTGGTAGAAGGTGATATTCTGACAATTACCTATAAAAATTTAAATGAAAATCCGGATATGGAATCAATTTGGGAAGGACAAAAATGGCGGATGTAACATTAAATATTTTAGCTAAATGTTAGATCGTTTATTGCCAGACTTTTTTGACTATTGGGTTACTGTTGGTTTCGATAAACTCTTCAGAATTTTTTGGTATTTTTTTGTGTTTGAATTCGTGCGATATGTTTTACTAGACTATATCGTACTTTTGGTTCATTGGCTAACTCGTAAAAAACGCGAAAGGATGTATCAGGAGGCCAGAAGAAAGTTATATGCCGAAAAACCACTGATTTCAATTATTTGTCCCGGAAAAAATGAGGGAAAACATATTTATCCTCTTACAAAATCGTTGCGCGAGCAAACTTATCAAAATCTTGAGCTTATTATAGTAGACGATGGTTCGGATGATGATACCCGTTTTATTGGCCGTGATTTGGAGCGGCGTGGGCTTATTACCAAATTTATACGCAACGAAATCAGAGGAGGAAAAGCTTCGGCCGCAAACACCGCACTAAACTATTGCCATGGTAAATTTATTGTGCATATCGATGCCGATTGTTCCTTCGATCGCGATGCAATAGAATATATTATCCTTCCTTTTTATATTGATCCGCGAATAGGATGTGTGGGCGGAAATG
Organism: Bacteroidota bacterium; assembly: GCA_003249935.1. GTDB lineage: Bacteria > Bacteroidota > Bacteroidia > Bacteroidales > UBA5342 > SZUA-561. The sequence continues at coordinate 10,093 of QKHT01000320.1, read as the reverse complement.
TGAAAGTGAGAAACCGCGAAAAAAATCTTGTAACGCGGTTTCAGGCCATTGAATACCTGAAAACAATATCTGTTGGTCGTGTTGTAACCTCTTTTTTGGGTATTTATAAAATTGTTTCGGGTGCTTTTGGCGCATTCAGGCCCGATGTGCTTAAAATGGTGGGCGGATGGGATATCGGTCCGGGGCTCGACGGTGATATAACCGTAAAATACCGCAAAGCCGGATATCGTATTTATTTCGAAAATAAAGCGGTTTGCTTGACATCGGTTCCGGAAAAGGTGAAAGTACTGATAAAGCAACGTTTGCGCTGGGATAAATCCATTATTCGGTTTAGGCTAAGAAAACATGTTGATGTTTACCGGCCCGATGCCAATTTTACATGGTCCACTTTTTTTGCACTTTTCGAAAACGTATTTTATAATCTTGTATTAGATGTTTTTTGGTGGGTGTACCTGTTCGATATGCTTTTTAATTACACCAGTCAACTCGATTTTATAATTTTAACTAATTTGTCGCTCTACGTTATTGTAAATTATCTGCAATTTCTAACCGCACTTGCATTTTCCGAAAGGGCGAGTGAGGAACGCAAATTGTGGCCTATGGTATTTTTTATGTTTTTATACGTTGGCGTGTTTTTGCGTTTTGTAAGAACAGCGGCTTATTATAAAGAGATATTTTTTAAACGAAGCTACGAAGATAACTGGAACCCCCGAAAATCGTCGGATATGGCCAAAAAGTATAATTTATAGCCATTTAAATCAAAAAGAGTTTAATATTTTGTGGTTGTTATTTTGTAATCAATTTTATTGTCTTATTTTTAACTTCGCAAAAATTATAGCCATATAACTATTATTAGAGGATGCTAAAAGTATTAATTATAAAGTCCGATATATCCCCATCAATACTGGATTCCATTGTAAAATTGGATGGAGCCGATGTTGCTTTGTCGTATATGGAGACTGAGAATGAAATTTCTTTTGCCCGTAATATTTCAATTCCGGACGTTATTGTCATGAGTTACCTAAAGGTTACCAGCGAAAATTTTTCATCTGTTCAGTTTATTAGAAAAACACCGGTATTTAATTCGGTGCCAATTGTGCTTGTTGCCCGAATTATCGATGATTCATCTGTTGACAAATGCTTTCAGAACGATATCTCCGATATTTTAATTTTTCCGGCTACGCATGCAATTCTTAAAATGCGGTTGCGAAATTGTATTCTTGTTGCCGGAATGAAGAAAAAATTGCATGATAATGACCTTCAAATGGAGGCAGCATTTGAAATAGCACAAATCGGCACATGGGAATACCTTACGACTGAAAATGTTACCCACTACTCAAAACAATGGAATTCTATTTTTGGCAATATGGCCGACAGAGGGAATAGTACTACTGTAAACGCTTATCCCGATGGTAATTTTTGGAATTCTGATGCTTTTTCGCGTCATATTTCGGGCCAGCGTGAGTCGTATGTTAATGAATATCATTTTATTCATCCTGAAAAGGGCAATGTATATATTCGTTCTTTTGGAAGAGTTACCGAATTCGACCTGCTCGGAAACCCACTCAAAATGATTGGCGTTCATATCAATATTACTTCACATAAAGTAAGTGAAACCCAGTTAATTAAAGCCGAAAATGCGGTTGAAAAATCAAAAAATGCCGAAGTTCAGTTTCTGGCACATGTGAGCCATGAGATGCGAACACCCTTGAATGCCATTATTGGGATGACCCATTTATTGCGCAATACCGGCTTAAATGTAGAACAGGAAGATTACGTAAAAGCCATAAATACATCGGGCGATTTGCTGTTAAGCATTATTTCCGATATTCTCGACTACAACAAGATTGAGTCGGGCGAAATGGAAATCATTAACGAGCCATTTTCACTATACGATTTGCTCGAATCGGTTAAAGGAACTTTTTTACAACGGTTTCGCGAAAAGCCAATAAATTTCAATGGTACATTCGAAAAAATATTGTCGACAAAAGTTAAGTCCGATTCAAAAGTTATAAAGCAGATTTTGTATAATATTCTGAGTAATGCATATAAGTTTACGCAAAAAGGTGAGGTTATTTTTACGGCTAAGGTGTCTCAAAAAACCGAACATGGTTTCAATGTATTATTCAGTATAAAAGATACGGGTGCCGGAATCCCGAAAAATCGTCAGCGCGATATTTTCGAACGGTTCAGCCAAATAAGAAATCAGAGTACAGGCCCCGGTGGTTCGGGATTAGGTCTTACAATAACTAAGATGCTTGTTGATAAGCTTAAAGGTCGTATTTGGCTTGAAAGTGAACAAGGTCTTGGTTCAATATTTTACATCGAAATTCCTTTTGAGTTTGATGAAATAGTATTTGGCGGCCATGAACAAGCGGGCTATAATGCAAACAGTACGAATTTGGTATTTGATGAACCGGAGTTAAACGAAGAGGTGGTTCAGCCTGTACTTGCATCATGCTTAGTTGCTGAAGATAACCCTTTTAACAGCAAGTATTTGTTGAACCTGTTGAAGAAATGGGATATTACCGCAGAGGTAGGGGTAGATGGGGTTGAAGCATTGGCTTTATCGAAAAAGAAAAAGTATCAGATTATTCTTATGGACATTGGAATGCCAAATATGGATGGATACCAGACTACCGAAGCCATAAGGTCCGATTCTTCAAATCCGAATTTTCAAACGCCAATTATAGCCCTTACCGGTTATGCTTTAGCGTCGCAACGACAAAAGGCCTTAGATACTGGTATGAATTATTACATCACAAAACCATATACACCCGAAGTGCTTCTCGAGCATCTGAAAAAAGTTATCAGTTTTGACAATGCAACAGGAAGAGCTTCGGTTATTATGCCCGAACCGGCAAAAACCAAGCAGAACGCTAAAAGTAAATTTCAGTCGGTTTCCGAGTTTAAACGTAATAATGCAATAAATCAGCGGGTTGAACCTAAAGTTGAGCCATTTGTAGCACAACCAAAGGTAAATACCAAACGACCTTCTGGATTTTCGGGGCAGCAACCCGATTTAGACTACGAATTCCTCGAAGAATTGTATGGCAATGATATGGAATATGCTTCACAGATGATGCAGTTATTTATCGAGTCGTTGCCCGATCAACTCGCTCAGTTGGAGGAAGCCGCGATGCGAGAAAATTATTCTGTTATTCAGGAACTTTCTCATAAAATTAAACCTACATTTTCGATGGTAGGTTTAACGGCTTTGAACAAAAAAGCACTTGATATCGAAACTAAGGCGAAAGCCCGCACAGATATTAAGAGTCTTAAGAGCGAAGTTTTTGATTTCTATCAGGAGACACTTGTTAAGATGAGTCAGATTATTTCAGAGAAAAATTCAATAATAGGTTAATATTATGATACGATGCCTTATTTTAGACGATGAAGAGATGAGCAGACTGTTTTTGGAAAGATTCTGCTCAAAAATAGATGATATGAAGGTGGTTGGGAGTTTTGCCAATCCGATGGATGCCAAGATTTTCCTTGAACAAAATGAGGTTGATTTAATGTTTCTGGATATTCATATGCCTCAATTAACCGGCATGGAATTGATCTCTCAATTGAAGCGATTACCAAAAATAATTGTAACAACTACAGATCCAAGCTTTGCACTCGATGCTTACGAATATTCTGTTACCGATTATTTAGTTAAACCAATCGTATTTCCAAGGTTTTTAAAAGCAATGGATAAATTCAGAGAGCAACAAAATTCTGCTCCGGTTGTCTCAAATAATTTAAACGCTACGCCTTCTAATGCAAGTGGTTATAATGCCGGATTTGGATACCGTAGTCCAATGGCCAATGTACAGCCCAAAGCCCCGACCGTTGTAAATACCGATGAACAAATTGTGCGGGGGTTAAATTCACACGAAATTTATTACGTTGAAAATACTTCGGGATTTTCTGTATTTCATACTCGCACAGGCAAAACCAGCGTAAAATTGTCGTTGTCCGAAATTAGTGCCATATTGCCTTCCGATCGGTTTGTGATGACGCACCCTTCGTATCTTATTAATGCAATGTCCATAGAAGGAGTAGCCGAACAAAGTGTATTGGTTAATGGCGTTGAAATTCCGGTGAATCCGGATCGAAAGCGGATTTTGGTCGAAGTATTGAACCGAATATAAAAAATCGCTAATGTTAAATAGGGAAATGCGTAGAAAAAAATCTTTTGTCATTGTTTTTTTTGTAATTCTGTGCCGGATCAGTGCTTATGCTCAGGATAGATATACCGAAATGATTAACAGTTCTATGGATTTTCTGGAACGGTTTAGTGAAGAAACGGAAAAGAATGCCATTGCCCCTGAACCCAAATATGTTTTAGAGAACTATTTTACCAACGAAATACCATATTATATTCAGCTTCAACAAGAAATTGTTGATGCGCAAAAAATGCTCGAAACACGTGAGAATGGAATCAAACTAAAATCAACCGTAAATCAAAATTTTTCCAATGCATTGGATGCTAACGAGGAAGATGTATTTTATAAAACCAGAGTTCGTGCCGGCGTAGAATGGAGTGTGCTTAACCAGGGGCTTGGTGATGCCAGATTAAAGTCAAAAATATTAAGTAATCAACAACAAATAAACGAACTCACAAAAGTAAAAACCTCAAGGCAAAATGCATATGGTTTTTGGTACAATACTATTATTTACCATTATAATAATTACAAACTCGATTTGCTTAGACAAAGGGGCTTGTTACTTGATGAATATTTGAAGATTATATCCAAATTGTATTTGTTGCATAATGTAAAGTTTAATGATGTGTCGTTGGTAAAAACAAATTTGCAGATTACCAATGAGTTAAGCGGTGCTTATTATAATTACAATCAATCGTTCGAAAAGGTTTTTCCCGAAACATGGAAAGCAAAAGCAAGAAATTTGCCCGATTTGCCGGTTTGGGATGTGTCGCTCGATTCACTATCTTCATTTCTTCGGCCCGAAAACGTTTTTGCCCAGATCGTGGATCTCGAAACCCGAAATTTAGCACTCAATCAACGGTTGCAACGCCAGTACGATTTACGCATTAATGCATACTGGAATGTCACTTTTAAAACTTATGGTAAGGTCCCCCAGCAATACCCGAATGTTGGTGCTTCATTTTCGGTGCCTCTTTTTACCCGAAACAAGGAGGAGGAAAAAATTCAAAAGCTTAATACCTTAATGCTTACAGATCGGTATAACGACGAAATGCTGCAAGGGGGTAAAGAAGTGATGAACCAGTATCTTGAGTATAAATACAAATACAGGCAATATCTCGATTTTATGCAAAAAAAGGCCGGTGCATTAGAAGAGATACGAAAAAGCAGGATAAATATCAGTCAGGTTTCGGCAATGGATTATACCGCATTTAAATCAATGGATGATGTATATGCTATTATGCTCGAAATGATAGATATACGCCAGCAACTTACCCTTATATTACTCAAAATTCACTCTCTTATTCCGGATGAGGGCATAAAATTGGTTTTAACAAAACCCAAAAATACAGTGCATAGTGTGGATTATTCAGTGGTTATGCGTATAAATTCAGATTTCATATCGCAACAGGATTTTTATATCGAATATTTGGCTAAAAACCGGGTTGGTTCAGTTGTAATTTTTGGTAATCCTGGCAAAATATTGCTCACTAAACTAGCCCAAAAGGGAATCAATGTGGCTTTGGTCGTCGATAATCAGAATGATATCAATTTGTATACGGCCAATAAACAACTTCTTTTATCAAAGCTTCCAAATATACAAGAAACTGTAAACGCACTCGCATATAAAGATGCCGTTGAATTATTTGAAGTAATAGCCGCAAAAGCCGGAAGCAATCTTTTGGTGTTTGACCTGCAAACAATTGTTGAATTAGAATTACAGCAACTATATAACAGATAATAAAAATGAGAAAGTTCTCGTATAAAAGTGCAGATAATGCCAATCTCCGATCGCTTAAAGAAGAGAAGATTAAGAAAAGTGCATGGAATATCGACCGAATTATCTATTATCTGCTTATATTATTTGCCCTCATATTTTTAATCAGGTATGTGTATCTAAAACTAAACATTATAAAAGGCGATGGATTGGTTACGTTCGACAAAATTGACGTTACATTTGCTGATGATATTCGGTTAATGCGATTGTATGTTTCGGAAGATGACACTGTAAATGTGAAGGATACGTTGTTTTCATATACCGAAAAGCAATTCGAAGACCGTTCATCTGCGATGTTTTCGGCTTACAAAACCGATAAAACACGCCGTATGGCCGAACTCGAGTCTTTTCAACGCGACCTCGATCTCGAACGAATTAAATTTCAATCACTGTCGGAAATGGTTAAACGCTATCAGTCAGAGATTGAAAGAGTTAGAAAATTGGTGCTGTTAGATGTTTCTTCGCGTGAAAAATTGGATCAGTTAGAACTCACTCTTTTTGATACGAAACAACAGTGGGAGGTAAGTCGAAGCCGTTTGTCGTTTCTGCAACGGAATATTGAACAAACAAGGGCATTTTTGAAAATGCCAATCGGTGAATTTGCCAATAATGAAAATTTAGGATTTGGTGGCGATTTATATTCGCGTTATGTGGCACCAAAGGCTGGTGTAATTGGACGTATTGAGTATAATCCAAACGAGATTGTGTATAAAACAAATAGTGTACTTACTATTAATAACCCCGATAGTATTCATATTGTGGGCTATTTCGATCCACGGGAAATTGGCTATATTGGTAAGGGGGTACGAGTAAAACTTATTTTTCCGGACAATACCGAAACATGGGGTGTAATTGTGAAATATTATATCGCAACCTACGCACTTCCCGAAGAGTTTCAGAAAAAGTACGAGCCAACTACACGAAGTATTGTTACTATTATTGCGCTTGAAAACAATGATAAAAACATGTTGCAACGCTTCTTTAAAATGACGGTTAAGCTCGAAATTAATAAATTATTTTGGGATAATGGTTCAAAAAAAGATGAAGCACCGGCTGAGGAGACACAATCTGCTGTAAAAGAAGAACCGGTTTATTCTCCCGAAAACCCGATTCCGGCACAGGATGCCATCGTTAGTGATTCGGTTCAAAACTGAATTAAAAATACGTATGAAAGCTATTCATGCAAGGGCAAAAATATTGAATCTGTTTTTTATATAACTGTGTATAATTTTGAACCATTCTAACACCTGTTGGATTTGGTTTAGTTATCTTTGTGACCTTAAAATTAAGAATATAAAATTTATTGATATGGCAGAATTTATTTATCAAAAACCATTTCCCATAAAAAAAGATACAACCGAGTATCGTTTAATTTCGAAAGAACATGTTTCGACAGTAGAATTTGATGGTCGAAAGATATTGAAGGTTGCTCCGGAAGCACTCGAACTAATTGCAAAAGAGGCCTTTGCTGATGTTTCTTTTTATTTGCGGGCGGCTCACCTCGAAAAAGTGGCCAATATTCTTAAAGATCCTGAAGCATCGGATAACGATCGTTTTGTGGCACATACCATGTTGCTCAACCAAATTGTTGCGGCCGAAGGTGAACTTCCTACCTGTCAGGATACAGGTACGGCTATTGTAATGGCTAAAAAAGGCGAAAATGTGTATACCGGCGTGGATGATGCCAGGCATTTGTCGAAAGGTGTTTTTGATACCTACGCCAATCGCAATTTACGGTATTCGCAAGTGGTACCTTTTACCATGTTCGACGAAAAGAATTCCGGCACCAACTTACCCGCGCAAATTGATATTTATGCTGCAGAAGGGAATAGTTACGAATTTTTGTTTCTTACCAAAGGTGGCGGTTCAGGCAATAAAACCTATTTGTATCAACAAACCAAGGAGTTACTGAACGAAAAATCGCTTACGGCCTTTATTAAAGCCAAATTAAAAGATCTTGGTACATCGGCTTGTCCGCCATACCATTTGGCTGTAGTGGTTGGTGGAACCTCTGCTGAGGCTAATCTTGCCGCGGTGAAAAAAGCGTCTGCGGGTTATTTCGATCATTTGCCAACTGAAGGCAATGAGGGTGGACAGGCATTCCGCGATTTGGAGTGGGAAGCACGCATTACCAAAATGGCTCAGGAGAGCGAAATTGGTGCGCAATTTGGTGGAAAATATTTTGTTCACGATGTAAAAGTGATCCGTTTGCCACGCCATGCTGCATCTTGTCCGGTGGGCATAGGCGTTAGTTGCAGTGCCGACCGCAACATCAAGGGTAAAATTACCGAAGAGGGCATCTTTATTGAACAACTCGAAAAAAATCCGGCCAAATTTCTTCCGAAAGAGGCCCCAAGCATGAAGCCTGCGGTTGAAATTAATCTCGATCGTCCGATGGAAGAGGTTCTTGCCGAACTTTCGAAATATCCGGTGAAAACCAGATTAAGCCTGAATGGCACTTTGATTGTGGCTCGCGATATTGCCCATGCACAACTCAAAAAAATGATAGACGAGGGACAGCCAATGCCCGAATATTTCAAGAAACACCCGGTTTACTATGCAGGTCCGGCCAAAACGCCTAAAGGTATGGCTTCGGGAAGTTTTGGGCCAACAACTGCGGGACGGATGGATGCTTATGTGGATCAGTTTCAGGCAGCCGGCGGTTCGATGATTATGGTTGCCAAGGGAAACCGGTCGCAAGCAGTTACCGATGCATGTAAAAAATATGGTGGTTTTTACCTGGGGTCAATTGGTGGACCGGCGGCTATTTTGGCCAAGGACTCTATAAAATCGGTTGAAGTTGTTGATTTTGAAGAGTTGGGTATGGAAGCAGTCGAAAATTTCCCTGCTTTCATTATTGTCGATGACAAGGGTAACGACTTCTTTGCAGAACTTAAGTAATTATAATATAGTTATATAGGTTGAACCCCGGCTGAACAGTCGGGGTTTTTTATGGCCATATCCCGATGATTTGGTCTGATAATAAATCGGTTAATTACCAAAAATCGATGAGTCTTACATCGAAGATCAATGTCGATTCCGGGGGAATCTTTTGACCCGATCCTTTCTTGCCCCATGCCAGATTTGGTGGAATATAAAGTTTAAAGCGGGCACCTTTGTTCATCAGCATCAGCCCTTCGGCATACCCTTCAATCAGTTCGGCTATATCGGCTTTTGAGGTTTTGTTTTCGCGATAGGTGTCCTCAATGATGGTACCGTTTATAAGGGTGCATCGTTGATGGATTTCTACACTGCATTTGGCACCGGGGCAATCGCCCACACCTGGTTCAACCACCATATATTGTAACCCGGAGGCTGTTTCTGTAACACCCGGTTTCATCTTGTTTTTAGCAAGAAAGTCTTCTCCGGTTTTTCGGTTGTTTCCGGCTGAACCTCTGCTTGTTTTGCCTTGGTTGTTGTGCTTAACCATATGTTTCGTTTTTGTTGCAAAAATAGCATTTGTAACTGAAATTCCTTTGTAAATTGCCCTCTCGGGTAATGGTGCTAACAAGCAGGATTTGACGAATAAAAGCTGCAAAACGGGTTACCGCTTTGCAGCTTTGTCATTTGAATAAAAAGTAAACGATATATATTGCCGGATAAAACGGGGCCGTTTTACCGGTTCATACCCACAAAAAAATTATCGCCAGCCACCACCAAGCGAACGATATATGGCAACCAGGCTTATGGCCTGATCTTTTTGGGCATCGCACAGTTCCATTTCCGTTTGAAGAATATTTTGTTCGATATTTAAAATTTCGAGGTAGCTTGCTCTACCGGTCTTAAATAAATTTAAAGCCGCTGTCATGGATTGTTCGAGTATTGCAGCTTCTTTTGTTTTTAAGCTCAACGCTTCGTTGCTGTAATTAAGTCCCGAAATATTATTTCTTACTTCGGTAAACCCATTTATGATGCTTTTTTCGTAATTATAGAGTGCTTGTAATTGCATTGAATTGGCCGACATAAATGCTGATTTTAGTGCACTTCTGTTGATAACGGGAGCAATGAGACCACCAAATGCATTTAATGCCATTGATTGTGGCGAGGTGATTAAGTTTGGCCGAAACGCTTCGTATCCTACCGTTCCGGTAATGTTTAAAGACGGGAACAGGGCCGATTTTGCTGCGCGTAAGTTGGCTTTCGCCGCAAGAAGCTCATCTTC
>QKHT01000312.1 GCA_003249935.1 Bacteroidota bacterium | reverse complement strand
CGGGCAGCTAACCCAACTCCGCCAAAATAGCCTAAGGGAATACTTATAACTAAAGCGCAAGGGCAAGAAATAACCAATACAACCAGTGCGCGGTAAATCCAATCGCCAAAGGTTTGGCCACTAAATATAAGCGGTGGCACTATAGCCAGCAACAAAGCACCAATAACTACTATCGGTGTATAATACCGGGCAAATGTTGTAATGAATTTCTCGGTTTCCGCTTTTTGTGAAGTGGCGTTTTCTACCAATTCAAGAATTTTTGAGACAGACGACTCTCCAAATAATTTGTTGACTTTTACAGTAAGTAAGCCCGACTGATTAATCATTCCTGCCATTACTTCATCTTTTTCAGATACTTTTCGGGGAACACTTTCGCCTGTTAGTGCTGCGGTATCAACAAACGAAGTTCCATCAAGTACTGTTCCATCGAGTGGTACTTTCTCGCCCGGCTTAACGATAATGATGTCCCCAACTTTTACCTCTTCGGGAGAAACTTTGGCTACCTCCTCACCTGATTTCAGATTGGCATAATCGGGTTTAATTTCCAACAGTGATTTGATTGACTTGCGTGACCGCCCCACTGCAATGTCCTGAAACAATTCACCTGTCACATAAAACAGCATCACTGCCACGGCTTCGGGCATTTGATGTATTGCAAAAGCTCCAAGTGTAGCTATGGACATTAAAAATTGTTCATCAAAGAATTGTCCTCTAATGATATTTTTTACAGCTGAAGCTATGACGTTCCAACCCACAATAAGGTAGGCAGTGACATACACAGCGTATTCAGCTAATTGAAAAGGCGTATTGTGTAGTTTATCTTCAAATATTACCCCTATAACCAGTAAGACCAAGGCAGAGACGGCCTTAATTATAGTTCCTTTATTTTCGGCAAGTTCATTTACTGACACCAAGGTTTTATCTTTCTCAATATCTTGAACTTCAACGTCCGGTTCAATTGCTTTAATCTTGGCTTTGACTTTTTCGATATTATTTGCATCAATTGTCATGGTGGCGTTTGCGAAATTTACCGATACGAATTTCACTTCTTCCATTTTTGACAGGCTGTTTTCAATCTTAGATGCACATGATGCGCAATCCAAGTTATTCAATTTATATTTTTTCATATTTGTTCTGTTTTACGAAAATGTTCGATTTTGTGAATAGTTAGTCATTTCTATTTGTATTTTTTGACTGTAAATATACCACTGTTTGTTTAGTTGGAAGTTGGCTGTTGTCATTTTCAGTTCGCAGAAAGAAATGCCTTTTGGCTATTTATCTTTTTCATTTTTTTACCTAAATCGAATCTATAACTCACCGATAATGCCGGATAAAGGGTTTCTATCATGAGAGCTGTAAGCGTAAGATTATCTGTGGCAGTCCATGATAATCCTTCATGAAAGTTTCTACCGTCATAAGAAACAAAAGCAGTGAATTTTTCAAAGAAGATAGCAGATAAGCCCGAAAGGAAAAATGGTTGGTCTAAATCCTTAAATACAGATGCAGCGCCCACATAACCTTGTAATGCAACTTTCTCGTTAAACTCAAAAGTTTTTGTCAGCATCCCATATACTGATTGGTCGTTTCCACCTGTACGCACACTTCCCGTACCTACAATTACGCCCGGATACCATTTGTCTTCTTTTTCAGCTAATGCCTTAATGCGCAAACTCCATATTGGTTTGTTAGCCTTGAAGGCGTAACCTACTCCCACATCCATCCATTTGAATACACCATAACGAACATTTGCAACAGTGTATTCGTCATCGGATGTAGGCATTCCTAAAACCGATACTACCAAATTGTTTTTAGCAATAATACCGCCACTGCTACCGCCCGAACATGCCGGACAATTAGGACCACACTCCTGGGCGTAACCCTTGCCGGTAATAAAAAACATTCCGGCAATTACAACACATACTTTAAATAAGTTTCTACTTTTTTTCATGACTCAATTATTTTATATTTATGGCAAAAGTAATGTATGTTTAATGCAACTTGTTTGCAAACTTCTTACAGTGGTTGCACACTCCCTTAATAACATAATTTATTGTTTTTGTTTCAAATCCAACAGGTAACGTAACTTTAGGTATCGAAATATCTCTTAAACAATACGCACGATTACATACGGAGCAATAAAAATGGACATGTTGCCATGCAGTGCTGCAATCACACTCTTCAACGCATACCGAATATTTCAATGACCCAGAGCCATCATCAACCGTATGTACTATTAAATGGTTCAGAAATAGTGTCAAAGTCCTAAATAGGGTTGACTTATCAATGGTCTCCAATTCGGCTTCCAAATCTAACAAACTAAAAATCTCTGTCTTATTAGAAATGGCATCAAGAACCAACAGCCTATTGGCTGTTGGTTTGATACCATTTTTTTCAAGTCTTTTTTCAAGTTTTTCATTTATCATGTTACGAAAGTGAATCTTGATTTTTTTCAGAATTAACACGTTTTACAACTCGACAGCGGACAGTTCAGCAAGTGCCTTTTGATAATCGCGTTCTGCTTCCAATGTTTGGTTCACCATATTGTAGTAGAAACCCAATTCCACCATGTAATTTAACAATGAAATTTCACCCGCATCAAGTGCTTTCTTGAGCAACTCGGTGCTGTTTGTCATTGTTAACGATTTTCGGTATGCTTCTGCTGTGTTTTTCAACCCTAAAGCACGGTTGTACTGAATTTGAAGCTGGTTATAAAATTGTTGCTTACTATCCGTTTCGCGTGCCTGGGCTGCAACAACCGCTGTTTTTGCCTGTTTTACACGATTTTTGTTTTCCCACAATGGGACTGAAACACCCAATGCAAGTCCCTGGAATCTTTGTCCAACAACATTTTCACTCATATAGCCTGCCGAAAATGTTGGTAAGCCCTTTGCTTTGGTCAATGAAACCTGTTTTTGGCTTACTAAAACTTCTTGTTTGACATATGCCAGAATAGGATTTTTTTGTTCTGCCTGTTGATACCAATCGTCAAAATTAAGCGGAAGCTGTTCCTGATCAAATCGATAGTCATCCATGCTTATATCCAAGCCTCCATTCAGCCTTTTAAGTTGAGACAACAGTGTATTGCGTTCAACATCAATACGAGCCATTTCGCCTGTTATTGTAGATAAACTTAATTGCGCTTTGTTAAACTCCAACTTATTGGCATCTCCACTATTTAAACGGTTTTGATATCCAAAAGCAATGGTTTGGGCATGTTGTAACCTTATCTCTAGCTCTTTTTTCAAAGCATTCAAATAGATTAGTTCCAGACAATACTGTTTTGTTTCCAACAGAATATTCATTCTTTCAGCTTTGTATTGCCACTCGACTAAACCATTACGTTCATCTGCCATTTTTCTTTTCATACCCGTTATGGTAGGAATATCAAAAGTTTGAGAGATATTAAAATCAGTGCGATTCCCAATAGCCGAAGGATTTCCCCAAAGATAGTTAAATTCAACCTCCGGGTTCGAAAGATATATTCCCGTTTTGTTTTCTAACTTTTGTGCATTAGCAGTCTCTTTAAGTGCTTTTAAGGTGGTATTGTTATCCTCAACAGCTTTCAATACAGTAGCTACACTGTTTTGGGCATAAAGCGAAATACTTGCAAAAAATACTATAATACTAATTAATATTGTTTTCATATTATTCTTGTTTTTCGGCTATCTCATCATCTTGCATTACTTCTCTTACAATTTTTTTGTTTGTAAGAAGATACATAATAGGAATGATAAAACCGTTTAATAATGTTGATGTTAATAATCCTCCGAGAATAACCTGCGCCATCGGGCTTTGTATTTCATTACCCGGAAGATCACCGCCTAAAGCAAGCGGAATAAGCGCAAGACCGGAAGTTAATGCTGTCATCAGGATTGGATTCAGACGATCTAAAGACCCATGCATAACACTGTCGAATTTCGAATAACCTTCGTCTTGCAAGTCGTTATAACGAGAAATGAGCAACATACCGTTTCGCGTAGCAATTCCAAAAAGAGAAATAAAACCTATAATTGCAGGTATACTTATTATTCCGCTAGTAAAAAATATGGTAAATATGCCACCAATAAGTGCTAACGGTAAATTCAATAAAATAACTGCAGATTGTGTTACACTTCTGAATTGAGCAAATAACAGCAAGAATATTACCATGATTGAGAAAATAGAAGTTATAAGAAGCGTTCGCGATGCTGCTTGTTCACTTTCAAACTGACCGCCATACTCTATATGATACCCTTCGGGCAACGTTATTTTTTCGTTTACCGTTTTCTGAATATCATTTACCACGCCCCGCAAATCACGCCCGGCCACATTGGCAGAAATAACAATCTTTCGGGAAACATTTTCTCTGTTGATTGTATTTGGACCTGTTGATGAAGTAACTTCCGCAATATTTCCCAGTGGTATCATTCGTCCATTGGCATCTACTATCAAGTTTTTGATTCTGTCGGCGGTTGCCCTGCTGTCGTCACTTACTTTCAGGGTAAGATCGAAAGATCTATTTCCTTCATAAACCTGTGAAACAACCTCCCCTGCCAACATGACATTAACAATCTCGCCAAATTCGGGCAGCGTTATACCATATTTAGCCATTGCTTCCCTTTTTGGTTCAATTTTTAATTGTGGGCGTTCTATCTGTTGTTCTACATTCAGGTCGGCAATACCTTCAATGCCCTCAACAGAAGCTTTGATTTGGTTTCCTAATGAAAACATTTTGTTTAAGTCAGTACCAAACAACTTGATAGCAATATTGGCTCGTGTTCCTGATAGCATAGCATCGATACGGTGGGAAATAGGTTGTCCTATCTCGATATTTACACCAGGTAATACTTTCATTTTTTCACGAATTTCAACCAATACTTCATCTTTTGAGCGTTTGTCAAGTTCAAACGGAGCTTCTATTTCCGATACATTCACACCCAAAGCATGTTCGTCTAATTCCGCACGTCCGGTTTTTCGTGCTACAGTTTTTATTTCGGGAATTGAGAGTAAAATATCCTCAGCTATACGCCCGATTTTGTCCGACTCTTCAATTGAAATTCCCGGAATTGTACTGATGTTAATTGTAAATGAGCCCTCATTAAATGGGGGTAAAAAACTTCTACCTAATGTAAAAAACATGATTACAGCAGCCACCAGAACACCACCTGTTATACCAAGTACCCATTTTTTATGAGTGAGTGCCCATTTTAGGGCTTTTTCATATACAATTTTCACTTTCCTGACAATATAAGGCTCACGTTCGGGTTTGTCTCCTTTTCGGGGTTTACCTAATAAATAGCTACACAATACAGGTGTAAGCGTAAGAGCAACAACCGTAGAGGCAATCAATGCCATGATAAATGCTACTCCCAGAGGAGCAAGCATACGTCCTTCCATTCCTGAAAGGAAAAACAGAGGAACAAAACTGGCAATAATGATAAGCGTTGAGTAAAGAATAGGCATCCGTACTTCTTTTGACGCTTCGAAAACAACTGTCATTATTGTTTTTTGCTCCTCCAGTGGTTTTTGCCTGTTTTCTCTCAATCGTTTAAATACATTTTCAACGTCCACAATAGCATCATCGACCAAAGAACCGATAGCAATAGCCATACCGCCTAAGCTCATGGTATTGATAGTCAAACCCATGAATTTAAGGGAAAGTATGGCAAAAACTAATGCAAGCGGAATCGTAACAAGCGAAATAACGGTTGTACGGGCGTTCATCAAAAAGATAACCAATATGATTACTACAAAAATCCCTCCTTCGTATAAAGATTTTTGCACGTTATTAATTGAATTGTCAATGAAACGGGCTTGGCGGAAAATATCGGTAGCGATTTTTACATCGGCAGGTAATGTTTTTTGAAGCTCACCTAACGATGTGTCTAATTTATCCGTTAACTCTAATGTGCTGGTTGAAGGCTGCTTGGTTATTGTTAGTAAAACAGCTGCCTTTGCACGATTAGAAGCAATACCCAGTTTAGGAGCTTTATTGCCAATTTTCACATCAGCAATATTTTCAAGTAATACCGGTATATCATTTGTTGTTTTTATGACAGCTTTACCCAATTCCGAAATTTTATTGGTGGAAAGTATTCCCCTAATGATATATTCGTTTCCATATTCGTATAAAACACCTCCGGCTGTATTTTGATTCATTTTGGTAACTACACCAATTACTTCATCCATCCCAATGCCATAATGCTTCATTTTCTCAGGATTAAGTAATATCTGATATTCTTTAATCTCTCCTCCCAACACCGTAACCTGTGCCACTCCCCCTGTGGATAATAATCGTGGGCGGATAGTCCAGTCGGCTAAAGTTCTTAATTCCTGCAAAGAAGTGGAATCTGCTGTAAGACCAACAATCATAACTTCTCCCATTATGGATGATTGCGGTCCTAAAGTAGGGTTGCCAACATTTGAAGGCAATGCGTCTTGCACTACAGACAATTTTTCTGAAACTATCTGCCTATTGCGATAAATATCCGTTCCCCAATTAAATTCAACCCACACAACAGAAAACCCGGTAGTAGAAGATGAACGAACACGACGCACGTTAGTAGCTCCATTCAATGCAGTTTCCACCGGAAATGTAACTAAGCGTTCAACTTCTTCGGGAGCCATACCTTTAGCTTCTGTCATTACGACTACTGTTGGTGCGTTTAAATCCGGGAACACATCTACTTCCATATTAGTGGCAGTATAGGTTCCCGCCAACATTAACAATACGGAAGCCACTAAAACAACCATTCGGTTGTTCAGCGAAAATCTTATTATTTTATTTAACATATTATTTCATGTTTTAAAAATTAATGATTGTGACCTTCTGGCATAACCGATGAAGTAGCAGCCAGTTTTACTTGATACACACCTTTGGTAACGACCTTATCACCAACTTTTAATCCTGAAAGAATATGTACTCTTTCACCGTTATTCTCTCCAAGTTCAACTTCTTGCTTTTTATATCCTTCTGCATCTAACTGCAAGTAGACAAAAAACAATCCTTGTTCTTCCGTTATTGAAGATACAGGAATAGAGATTACATTGTTTTGAGGGCTTGATAAAAGATAAACTTCTGCAAATGCACCCGGTATAATATCACCAATATTGTCAAATTCAAAAGTTACCGGAATGTAAAAAGTATTATCACCTGATGATTTTCCATAGGATAACAACTTGCCATTTAAATCGGAAAGTTTATATACAGTTTTATCGTAAGAGAGTTTAAAATTGGCAGTTTTTATGCTTTTAAGTATTTTGAAATTGCTCTCGGTCACCTCTGCTCTTAATTGCAAACGTTTGTTTTGTGAAACTGTAGCTATGGCTTGCCCAACAGAAACATACTCACCCTGAGATACTAACCTGTTTTTCAGGTATCCACTGATAGGAGAGGTTACACTAACACCTTTTGCCGTATTATTGGAAGCTTGTGCATCATAAGTTGTTTTAGCCGTTTCGTATCTAAGTTTAACTTGTTCAAACTCTTTTGTAGAAATAATCTGGTCTTTAGCAAGACCTTCGGCACGTTTATACTCTTTAAGCGCTGTTTCGTAAGCAATCTTAGTTTTTGCGGCAGGGTCACCCTCTAACAGCTTTTTTGCTGATATCGTAACAATTGATTGACCTGCACTCACGGCAGTACCTTCAGTAATTGAGGAATTTGTAAATGAAACAATTCCATTTGAGGTAGCTGCAATAACTACTTCATTTCCCTGTGGTGCTTGTATTTGTCCACTTGTTTTAATGGCATTATAAAAAGTTCCGGGAGAAACAGTTTCGGTAGTAAGCCCTGCTAATTTTGCTTGTTTTTCTGAGAAGGCTATTTCATCGGCGTGTTCACTATTTTCTGGACTTTCGCCTTTTTCATGTTTAACTCCTTCTTCATCTTTGGAGTGGTCATGCCCATCGCCTTCCGAGTGGTCATGCTCACCCTCTTTTTCACCAGCTTCGGCATGGGTGTCAGCAGCATGTCCGTGTTCGTCAGTTTTTCCTTTGCAGCCAGTAAAAACAGCTACACATATCATTGTCAAAAAAACGATACTATATTTTAATGTACTCTTTGTTGAAAAAGATTTAATTCTGTTTATCATTTTGTTTCTGTTTTATTTATTAAACTATTTTTTATTTGTTTCGGTGTGTTCACTACCATGGTCGTGTCCATCGCCTTCTACATGTTTAGTTTCTTTCTCGTGTTTGGAGTGGTCATGTCCATCACCTTCGGAATGTTTGTGCTCTTCAGTTTCGATATGGGTTCCAGGAGCATGGTCATGGTCGTTAGTTTTTTTTTCTTTGCAGCTAGTAAATACAGCTACACTTATCATAATTAAAAAAAGGACACTTGTTATATTTTTAAATTTATATGTTGACATAATAATACAGTTTAATTGTTTTTTGAATTCGAATAATAATTTATAAAGTTTTGCTTGTTTTCAAAACACACAACGTCGGGGTTATTTTTAGATTTAAACCCAATAATTGCATTGGATTTGAGTATAATTTTACCCGTCAGTGCATCTTTCAAATAGGCTTATTTGCTTGAATTATAATACTGCTTGAATGTTTCTATATTTTGGAAATAAACAATCTCAGGTTCGCCCCGATTTTTCAATCCAATCAAAGCATTAGCTTTGCAAATAGTGTCACCTGATAAGGGATCCGGGATAAATGCATCTTCCTTATAGTGATTAACAAGATGTTCATAGCAGTCACGGTTACAGAAGAAATAGTCTTTTCCTTTATAACTAAGTTTTAAACTTTTATGATTAAGCAGCTTGTCACCATTCATACAAACAAGTTCCGTCGGAACTTCCTTGCCATAAAATGCATATTGACGGTAGGCGAATTTGGTGTCGTACCAAAAAGTATGAAACACTAAGTATAAAATTATAAAAACGAAAAGCAAACCAAAACTAATTCGCAACGTTCGTTTATTCTTTTTATCTTCAAAGATTTGCCTCTCCTGTAATTCCCTCTTTGTAAGTTTCTTTTTACTCATCTTAGAGCCTAATTTAAAACATGAACAAAAACCTGATATTTCTATCAGGGAGTTAAAATGCGAAGTGAAATTAAACTAAGGCAGGAGGACCTCTAAAGGATGGTTCGGATGAAAGATACTGTTTTAATACAACAATATCTTTAATTGTGTGGAAAGTTAATGAAACTTTGTTGTGGAATTTTACTTCCTCATTGGCCGTAATAAAAAGTAAAAGGGAATTAGACGCAGTTTTGTTATCAAAAAATCTTGGGTTGACTTTTTGTATAACAATAGTATTGAGAGCGTGACAATGCTTATCGGCTTCCGTCGAAGATTCCCCATGGCTTTGAATTGTACCGGATTTTGTAGAATTATGGTCGCAGCTCGAATCGAGGTGATGGTGATGAGGGATAGTAGCATGAAGCAGTATTACCAGACCAGCCAGCAATACTAATACAAACTTACTATTTTTCACCATTCTGTTCATAGAAATCTGATTACAACTGTTAGAACAACCGCAAAGATAATATAAAAGTTTATGCAACCAAGTTGCAAAGTTATTTCTTGCAGTTTGCACATGTGCCTTTTACGACCATATTAATGGTTTTGATTTCAAAACCAAGTGGTAATGTGACAGACGGAATAGGAGTATCGTTTAAACAGTAGGTGTGTTTACATTCGGTACAAAAGAAATGCACATGCAGGTCGTGTGGGTTACATTGGCAATTTTCGGCACACAAAGCATACTTTACCGAGCCTGTGCCGTCGTCAATGCTGTGAATAAGTTTATTTTCTTCGAATGTTTTCAGTGTCCGGTATAAAGTAACTTTGTCAGCTTTATCAAATTTCTTTTCCAAGTCGGATAAGCTAACCGCAACATTCTGTTCGAGCAATGCATCTAAAACCAATTCACGCATGGCGGTAGGTTTCATGTTCCTATTTATCAGTTTGTCATCAGTATCTTTCATACTATATTCAATTAAAACAGTCCTAAACTATTGGTTGCAAAATTACGATTATTTTTTTAATACTGCATTTTGTCGTCTATTGAGAATTGGAGTAAACAATGACATTCACAGAAAGTACAAATTGTTATTTTTAGATACCCGTAGTGCATTTGTAAAATAGTAATAAAAAAGTTGTTCATTTTGGAAAAAATCCGTATATTTGTTTGACTACCAATCAATTAAATATTATGAACAACTTTAATACAAAGTACGTGAAAATTCTCGAGATATTAAAACAATTTGAGACAAAAAGTAACTTTCTGAATCAAATTCGTTGTCCACGTTTGAGCGATATCGAATTAATCGCTCTTGATCTGACAGCAGAATCATTAGGCATAGATTCTGAATATCAATTATTTAGAGTTTTGCCAAGTTCACTAAGTTCACGCATTGAACGAAGTGTATATAATCGTCGCAGACGAAAATTATTTTTTATTAAAGAGCGAATCCGCAAAGCGATGTCGGATAAACTGATTGGAACGGAAAACCACTTTATTGTAGACAGTATGCCATTGGAAATATGTAAGTTATCTCGGTCTTCTAGAACAACAATCTGTAAAGAAGATTACTTAACAAGCCCTTCTAAAGGATATTGTGCCAGTCAGAAATTGCATTTTTATGGCTACAAATTACATGCTGTATGTAGTGTTAGTGGGGTTTTCTCAAACTTTGAGCTAACTCAAGCTGCTGTGCATGACATACATTATTTGAAAAACATAAAAACCAATCTTTATTCATGTGTTTTAATAGGAGACAAAGGCTATTTAAGTGCTGATTATCAATTGGATTTATTTACTTCTAACAATATAAAATTGGAAGTGCCAATGCGTGTTAACCAACACGATTATGAAAAACAGCCTTACATCTTTAGAAAAACAAGAAAACGTATTGAAACACTTTTTTCTCAACTTTGCGACCAGTTCTTGATTCGTCGAAACTACGCTAAGTCTTTTGACGGATACAAAAACAGAATTTTATCTAAAATCACGGCTTTGACAGTCATTCAATTGATAAACAAACTTTTAAATAGAAATATAAACAATATTAAAACACTTGTAGTCTAAATGCACTACGGGTGAATTATTAAATAAAATAACAGCAAACATGTATGTTCATTGGTGTTATCAAGGTTTTTTGTATCTGTCGTGAGCAAAGTGATTAATTAATCCATTGATTGCAAAGCGTTTTATGTGTTTCTCGGCAGTCTTGTCGGGTATGCCTAATTTTTGAGCAACTGCCAAATAGTCTTTTCGGCAGAACTCCGACGGGAGTTCATCTAAAAACTGTTGCTTTTGATTTTTAGGGGCTGTTGTAACAGCTTCGGAAGGTAATTGTTGGAATACCATAGAAGCATGTTGAACAAGTATTTTTACCATTGATAATGCTGTATTAAAATCACTATCTCTGCAAACCAAAGGAGAATGAATATCCCCATCATCCATAATCCGAAGAGCTGTGAGTATCATCGCGATTCGGAAAGTAATGAGACCGAGCCGCCGAACGGTGGCGAGGTAGTCAGCTCCATACAAACAAAGGTACTGGTTTTGCGTTTGGGCAAAATAGGTATTAAATGCCTGTTGTTGCCCCGAAGTCAAACAAAAGCGTATTGGTTCGGCTTGATATTCTAAATGCCTGTAAAGGTCAAAGAATTGCATTCCAAGGTGATTGAAATAACTATCGAGTGTTTGGTCTGAGGAATTGGCAAAAACATCGTTCCACACCGGACGGATATTCATAAAATAGAAAATAAAACGACTGAACAAGCCGTTTTCGGCACTTGGTATAAGTGCCGAAACCTGTTTTGGTGTACCCGATAAGAGGGCAGATAAACGGGGATTATCGATTTCGACAAATTCTCTGTCTTTACGCCTGTTGTATGAAATTGTTTCGTGGTGGAACGCTTTGCGGAAACCATCGGAATAATTTCCGTGTTCACTTTTAAATGTGAGTGCAAGCGTATCTCCTTCGGTTTCAAACATTAGCCCTGAGCCGTTGTTGTCATTCAAAATCTGAAATAACCCTGTTGCGCTGTTGTTGGCCGGAATGACCAACATTTTTACAGGTGGTTCTTTGGGTCTCTCTGTTTCAGCTTTATTCTTGGTTGCTGCGTACTCGGTGAGAGCTCTTTGGTATTCATCAAATTCGAGTTTTGAAACCTCACGCAATGACCTGTGTATGGGGTCAACCAGTTTGCGACAAAGCGTTAAACGACCTTTACCAGCGGAAGCCTGAGCCGTAACGAATAGAAATAAATTCGGATAAACTTCTCTTTCTGCATAAATGCCGAAAATCTTAGGCAAACATGCAGATATTACCACCAACGAACCAAGTAGAAGAAGGTCTCTATCTTCGGGCGAATTGGATTTTGCAACAACTTTTTGAAGAATGCCCGGAAGGTCGGCATAAATATCATCGGGAAATGTTGGAAGGTTCGTTTCCTGAATATCCTCCAAATCCTCCATTTCTTCTTTTTGGGGTATATTTACTTGCTTTGTTTCTAATGGTGTTTGTTTTGAGGGTTGAGGAATAGAAATACTTATGCCAACTGATTTAGTCAGGTGGTAAAGTGTTTTGATAGTAACCCCGTGTCCGTGCGAAGCAAGGCAAGCGGAGTATTGTTTGTCGGTTTCGCTTTGTGAATAAGACGGATAAAATCGGCTTAGACGGTGGTAATAATTCCGGCCGCTTTCGCCCAAAGCGTCAGCGAGGGCAAAGCCCAGGTCGCGCCAATCGGCATAATTGGGGGCAATATCAATGGAGGCGGATTCAATTCTTCTTGTAATTTCTTCAATATCAGACCTCACCCCTGACCCCTCTCCAAGTGGAGAGGGGGAAAGTGCATCTGAATTATGAGATTTTTGCGATTCAATCTTATTGGTTTCTGTGGGTTGCCAGTCTGTCGGGTTAAATGTTTTCTTGCTCATATTGATTATACAGTTGAAGGTTTGTAAAGTGGATTAATGTAAGCCATTGGGTCGTATGGCAGAAAGCAGGCGCGGGATATGTCCCGCCCTGATTTATCGACTTCAACACCGTAGGTTTGTTGAATGTAATTTGCAACCGCAGCAAAATAGTTGCTGTGTGTTGTTTGTTTGGTATCAATCGGGATTATCCATTTCAATCCATCGCCGGAAGGACTAACGAAAAGCATTTGCGTGTCAAAGTATTCGTCACGCAAAAGTTGGTTGCGAAGCAGATCAACGCTTTGCAAATGGTCAAAATCAATACACAATAAGCCGGAATGGCTTATGAGTGCTTTATCGTTCCTGGTTTGAAACATTCCTGAAAAAGTACAGTAATCGAATGTTGAGGCTTTGTACTGCCGGGCTTGCTTTTGGTCTTTTATACCCCTCAGTTTTTCCGTTCGCTGTTTAGCATAATCGCCGACAATGTAATTGTAGGCGTCAAGCAAGGAAATTGACTTGTGAGGAATGGTATTCCGAACCGGAGCTTTGAAGAAAGAGAAATGCCTCACCACAATGTTTGAACTGTGATTTGTTTGATTGTTGTGATTACTCTGATTTTGAATTTCAGTATTCGAAATTCGGTTTTTGTAAAAATCGAATTTCTCACCAATATGAAGGTTCATTTCTTTATTTAGCGTTTGCAGCAACTCATCTCCTGACTGTTTGTAATGAAGTTCGGCAAAGTCGAACGAATCACCGGCAGGGATAGCGTTTTGGGCATCCTCATGTCGTGCAAACTCTTTATCCCAAGCATTGCCCAATATATTCTCTTTCTCAATGAGAATATTCAATGTCGGTTTATCGGCATTGAATGGGTTTTTAGTTGGCAAACAAGTCCTCCCCGAAAGGGAGAGGACTGTTTGATTCGGATAATACAAACTCAAAATATGGGCATAAATTCCAATGCCATAATGCGTTTTAGACAATATTGCCAGTTTATTTATCTCTCCCATAATTCTGAATTTTACGCATTGTGTAATTGTCAGATAGGATTTTGATAATATCCTGACGGCGATAGTAAAGCTTGTTGCCAATACGTGAAAATGGCAATAGGCCATTGGAACGTAGCGTTTGAAGTGTTCGGGGAGACACGTGTAATGCTTGCATTACATCCTGATTGTCGAGCCAATCTTCAAGAGAAGTATCTTCGACTGGCTTTGGAGCTAAAAGCGGGTTGTCTGTTCCGGCAAAATGTTTGCGGAAGTCAACGGCCAAGGGCTCGTTGCTGTTCTGAAAATAATCTTTCAGAATGTCAGCTAATCGTTGGGGCTGTTTATTGTCTGTCATTTTACAATCCTCCCTTTTTTAGCTACAAATTCTGCTGCTTCTGCTCTTAGTTCAGCTGCGGTTTTTCGCTTGCCGGATTTAAGCCATTCATCAATTTCCGATTTAAGGAACATGAGTTTTTTCCCATGTTTGTGATTCGGAATGAGCCTTTGTCCAACCCACGCGTAAATTGTAGGTGCTGCCGGGTGGTCGGGGTGGTAATCCTGAAACTCCTTCATATTAAACCAGCGATCCGATTCATGTGTTTCCGATTGTCCCTTAGCTACGAGAGCTTCCAGATTTTCAACTTTCTGGATAAGATAAACTATTGCCTGAGGCAATTCGTTGAAAGAAATTTGTTCTGAAAACATATTGATATAGTTTTCGGCGATTGGGCTTCCTTCTGTGCCAATAAAAAGAAAACCACGACTTCAATTGAAATCGTGGTACAAAAAAATACAAAACAATACCCTACAACTGGTTGTACAACCGGTTGGGGATTTAGTATTGCTTTTGCTTGTCTATTGATATTGACATGTTTAGAGACTTGAATAATTCGTTTGCTCTTTCAATGTCCTGAGCGTGGTGTTTAGGGCTGAAAGTGATTCCATTCTGAGCATCATTGTAAATGCTTTTATGGGAATTGCCAGTAAGAAATGCAATGAATTTACAAATGTCTGTAAGATCATTATGGGCGGTTCCTTTATCTAATAGTTTTAGAAGCTCCATTATTGCAACGGATTTCACCTTAGAAGCTGGTTTGTCTAAAATCTCACCGTTATTCTGGTTGGTATCTTTTTCGCTTTGTAGTGTAGCTGCCTGGCGAAAGAGTTTGATTCTGTTTTCGAGGTTTCCGCAAATATCTTCCGGGTATTGTTTGGAATATAGGGCGTAGTTGATAATTTCCAGTAGTTCTGCAGCTCGTTCGTTGGGGAACTGGTGATCTTTGAGTGCGTCAACAATATCGTTGACATTGACTGTTGGATTGCCCTTTTGAGATATTTGCTTTTGAAGGTATTGAATCTGCATTCTGAGCAGATCTAAATAGGCTTTGCTTGGATTGGGCAGATTTTCTTCTCTTTTGCATTCTTCGACATATTCAAGGAACTGTTCTTCGTGCGGTTTACAAGCAAGTATGGTGCGTAATTTATCAAACTTCCAGGAGAAATGTTTTTCGCTGGCTAACCACTCTGCTTCTGAAAGTTTTTTCAGTTCCTCTTTTGGTTGATCCGCTTCAATGTCGTAGGCGGAAGGGTGTTTGGCTTGATTGTCTTTGAGCTCTAAAACTGCGTGCTCGAATGGTTCGAAATAAGGTTTAGCATCTTCATTGTAAGCTCCTTTTTCTTTAATCAGTGTCAAACAACTTTCTTTGTTGGGGCAATCTAAAGCCAAAACCATATAAACACATGCAAAAATTACCGTAGCTTCATACCAGCGATTCGCATTGTATTCATAATCGAGGTTGAGCATGTTTCTAATCGGCTGATTTTGGATATCATCATTCTTTTTGCCCCGAATGTGTTTGATATCGTCCCAAATTTCATTTACAAATGCTTCGGGGAATTCTTCACTTTTTAATTTTTCTGTAATTGTACTAACGCAATTGAAAAGTGTGGTTTGAGAGAGCGAATTTTCTTTTATCCGTTCGGTAGTTTCGGTTTCATTCTGGTAAAATCTAATAACAACACCAAAGGCGGCTCTTTCGCTCATAGTGAAGTTTTTAAAATCACTTTTTGAATTGAAAATGTTATTTACATGCATGTGAGTATTAAATTGAAAGTTTATTTATTTGATTACATTGATTTTAGGGTAGTTCTATTTTTAATTTTTATAGTTTCTGCTGCTTCTCGTTTCTTTTCATCAATCAGATCGGCATAAATTTGTGTCGTGGAAACATTTTTATGAGTGAGCATTTTACTTACCGTGTAGATTTCGCTTCCATTAGAAACAAGTAAAGTTGCGAAAGTGTGTCTAAAACAGTGAAATGTAATGTGTTTTGTAATTCCTGCTGCTTGTAGCCATTTAGGTAGAATATTTTGAAGCATTGATTTTTTGAAACCTTGAAATACTAATCCGGTAGATTTTTCGCCACAGAGTTCGAAAGCTTCCAAGCTGATTGGGTTAAAGGCTTCGGTATCGGTCTTTTCTGTTCGTAAACGGATACAATGGCCGCCATCGGGATAGGTTTCAAAGTTTTCCCACCGTAAAGCTATTATGTCGCTAAACCGCAACCCTGTAAGACAAGAAAAAAGGGAAGCAGCTTTAAGTACCGGTTCCTGGCATGGTGTATTGTGTAACGCCTGGACTTCTTCGATTGTAAGAAAATGGCGGCGAGTATCCTGCGTATCAATCTTATCAAGGTGTTCGTTTATATTTTCCAACAGGTATTTGTCCCTATAAGCAATTGCCAATAAGCCACGGAATGTGGACCAATAACCTGCAGCCGAATTTTGCGACAATGTGCGTTTGTCGTGTTTTAATTGCCTGGCGTTTAAAAGATAGGCGCGAAAGTTATTGCATAAATCAACGGTAACATCGGAAAACGTGCATTTACCATTGACAAACCTGTAAAAATGCTTGTAGATTTTCTCCCACTTTTGATCCTGATTAGGTAACTTTTCCTTGAAATATGCCAGAAAATCCATTTTCTGCTTGGCTTTATCAATAAATCCAAACTGTTCATTGATAGTGGAAAGTTCCCGCTGCGCCCGGATTGCTTCTGCTTGTTTAAGCTTTTCTGCATTGATATTACGCTCTTCGGGTGTTCTTGGTTTTTTTATAATATAAATGCCTAAATACTCGCGACGACTCATTTCCATTGTGCGCGGGTTCCTGATTGGCGGATAAAAATCAAGGTAAAGTGTGATTTTGCCACTTGGCAATTCACGCTTTCTTAATGTTACTTTGGTTGCTGACATAATTTTTACCTTTTCCGGTTATTCATAATGTTGTCTAACTCTTGACAGTGAATTAAAATGCTTTGTCCACGTTTGATTTTAGGGAGTTTGTGTGTCCGAATTAAGTCGTATAAATGACTTCGTCCAATGCCAAATTTTTCAGTAGCTTGCGAAACTGTGTAGTAATTTTCGCTTTCGGTTTGGTCTAATCCTCTGGATTTATCCCAATGATATTTTGAGATTAAAACGGTTTTTCCTTCCCGCTTTTTCGGCATTTTATGGTCGCTCGTGTATTCATAAACATACTGCTGAGATACACCGAATTTTTCTATTATTTCGGCTACAGTGTACCATTCTGAAATATTGGCATACTGATTTTTGGCAAATAATCTTTTTAGAACATTCTTGGGATAATGTGCTTTGCCCTTAATGATAACAGACTGAATTTGTTCTGCTCTGATTTTATTGTATAGGTATGTGTTTGAGATTTTGAAAAGTTGGAGGGCTTCGGCAACTGTTATGTGCTCTTCTTGTTTTTTGTTGATTTCAGCAATAGGAGTATTGATCGGAGCAGGCTTTTCGGATTGATTTTGGTATAAATCCATCAAGTCGGACTTCTTGACTCTGATAGTACGCTTTGAAATTCGCAAAAGCTTTATATTCCGGTCATTTAGTAATTTGTATAATGTGGGGCGTGATATGCCAAGTAATACGGCGGCATCGGTAAGCGACAAATTTTCTTGCGAAAGCAAGTTTTGTCGGTTGTGTTCTTGGATAAACTCACTTTCAGCCTGTAACCGTTCCTGGCGTTTTTCTGCTTTGTTTGCACGGCCGGCACAAGTTTCACTACAATACTTTGTCGTGCTTTTCTGTGCCGTAAAGGGATTACCGCATAATTTACAGACCTTCTTATATTCAAATTTCCCAGGCATCTATTGCTTATACTTTGGATAAATTCGGTTTTATTTTTAATCAATCTTTGTTTGTATTTGTATGTGTTTGTAAAAACACTACATAATATTGGATTTGATTAATAGTATTTGTATTTTCGTGGTACAAATACGGTACAAATTTACACAAAATTCCCATATAAAACAATAGGAAAGGATAGAAAAATTATAAAATTATTTGTTTATTATATTGAAATTCAGGATAGTAATAATTTTATTCGATTGTTGGTTTTGGGGGTTATTTCCCGATACAAAAGTTTTTGAAGATATATCCGAGTATTTCGTGATTCGTAAATGTGCCTGTGATTTCACCAAGGTAATGTTGGCACTGGCGAATATCCATGGCTATAAAATCGGCGGTAATTCCTTGGTTCAACCCTGATATTACACGGTCAATCGCATCGCCAGCCTTTACAAGTGCCTCATAATGACGCAAATTAGACACCACGAGGGTATTCTCGCCCACATCGGCTGCTCCCGACACTTTTACAAGTAACGATTCGAGTTCGTCAATACCAATAAAGAATTTGGCAGAAATAGCGACCACTGGTAAATCAAGCTTTTGCTTTACGATTTCCACCCGTGCCTGTACATCGTCATCAGAAAGTTTATCTGCTTTATTCAGAATACACACCACGCTTGCCTCGGCACTGTGATTCTTTATTTCCTGTACTTTTGCCAAAATTACCTCTAAAGGCAAGGTAATTTCGGCCACAGCAAGGGCAATTTCGGCCATGCCAAGTTTGCTTCGGGTGCGGTCTATGCCCATCTGCTCCACCACATCAACCGTATTGCGCAAACCTGCGGTATCAATAAATCGGAAATGAATACCTCCCAGAGTAATGGTATCTTCCACTGTATCGCGTGTAGTACCATGAATATCAGAAACCAAGGCTCGCTCTTCTTTAAGCAGAGCATTCAGCAAAGTGCTTTTGCCCACATTGGTTTCGCCGGCAATAACCACCGGAATGCCGTTTTTAATGGCGTTGCCTACTTTAAACGATTGAGATAACGACTGAACCTTATGCCGAATACGGGTCGCAATATCTAAAAGCAGCGTTCGGTCGGCAAATTCCACGTCTTCTTCCGAAAAATCGAGCTCAAGTTCGAGCAACGCACTTATTTTTACCATCTCGTCGTGAAGAAGCGTGAGTTCACCGGCAAAACCACCCCGCATCTGATGCATAGCAATGCGGTGCGAGGCTTTGGACGAGGCTCCGATAAGATCGGCCACGGCTTCGGCCTGACTAAGATCCATTTTGCCATTAAGGAAAGCCCTTTGCGTAAACTCACCCGGTAATGCAAGTCTTGCACCCATTTTCAGCAACAGCTCCAGAATACGTTGTTGCAGATAAACTGAACCATGACAGGCAATTTCAATTGTTTCCTCTCCGGTAAACGAACGTGGGGCACGAAAAACCGAAATCAACACTTCATCTACAATCTCACTTCCATCCATAATACGCCCAAACACCACGGTTCCGCCTTTACAATTTGCCAGTGTTTTGGTTTGAACCGAAGGCCTAAAGCATTTGGAAGTAATTGTAATGGCTTCGGGCCCCGAAACCCGGAGTACAGCAATAGCACCAGCTTGTCCGCCGGTAGCAATGGCACAAATAGTATCTCTTTGGTTCATCATGGTGCAAAAATAGACAAAAGAGTTGGAAAGGTAAAAACAGCAAAAGACTATGGAATCGAAAACAGTTATATCAGAAAGCTTCCAATTCAGCTCCATATTTTAAAGATAAACATTATCTTCGAACCGTTAAAAAAATAGGAATTATTGACACATTAGACGAAATCATGAAAACAAGCAAATTCATTCTCATTTTTGTTGTATTTACACAATTTTTGACGGCACAGGAATTTTTTAAGCCAGGTTTATTAATTACCAAAGACAACGACACAATTACTGGTGTTTTTGCATTCAAATTCGATGAGTTTTCCGATTGTATCTATTACAAAAAAACAACTATATCAACTGACACGTTGGTTTACAATGCTTCCAATTCCAAATATTGCATCGTTGGCAACGCAATATTGGTTCCAACTAAACTATTAGAAAACAATACCGAAAGAAACCTACTACTAACCAGTTTGGTAAGTGGCAAAGTAAATTTATATTACTACCTCGACTATCAATTGATGGTGCACTATTTTGTTGAAAAAGAAGGAGTGGGATTACGAGAATTAAGAGATGACAGGATTGTAAAATACGATGAAGAAAGAAGAAGCAATGTACTTGCAGGCCCCAAAAGATATATTGGTGAGTTAGCTTATATGTTTACTGATGGGAATATAAATTCATCGGAACTCAACGAAACAGAATTCAACAAGTTTAGTTTATCGTCAATTGTTTTAAAGTATAACAATGCTCAAGATTCAAAAAATAAAGCTATTACACACAAAAATAAAGGGAATGTGTATATTGGAATATATGCCGGTGCCGCAATAAATGCAAAAGATGATGCTAATTATGACAACAGCACTATCCACAATATTGGCGTAAATCTCAACTATTTTCCATCTTCATCATTTGGCCGATACTCCTTCGAAATTGGCTACGAAAAGCTCTTCGGTTCTGCTAAATATTTACCATCAAATGAAAGAAAAAAAATCACCTTTTTAAGCATACCGCTATTGGTGAACCGCTATTACAATTTCAAACAATACAATCTGTCGTATTGTACAGGTATTGAAGCTTATATAATAGGAAAAGATTATTACAAATCAAATTTCATGCATTTCAGACCATCATTAGTTCTAGGTGGTGGCTTGGATTATGACCTTCAAAAGTTTCGGATAACAACAAATATCCGGTTTCACGATTTCTTTCAGTTTATGACTTTAACTGCTGGTATTTCATTTTGATAACAAACGACAATCGACAAACAAAATAAGAACAAAATATATAAGCAAGAGCAATACCTTTTCTAAATACGAATCCTCTGGTGAAGAATCACAAATTGGCAAGGCGAATAAACTTAGGGGAAAAAGATATAATACAATGATGTTGCCCTTGTTTAAAACAGAACCGTTGGCCAACAAAATTCCGGATTACTTTATGGCAATAGGCAAAATACAATCTAATCAAAAACAGGTTACTGCAATTGCGCGATCGTTGTTTTAACAAAACCTAATTTCACCAAGGCGTTAATTTCGGCATGATTGAAATTCTTACGAAAGGCTTCAAACATTTCGGGGCTATTTGGATTTTCGTGATAGGCCTTTTTAAAATTTGCGTATTTCAACTCAATTTCGGCCATTGTTAATTCTTTGATTTGTTTTTGTTTTTTAAACGACAACAACCAAAAAAAGATTGCAGCAATGCTGATACAACACAAAAATGGAATCGTATAATACAACATTTCGGGACGGATTCTCGCCCCTTCGGTTAACCACGAAAAACCCAGCACAAGTGTTACAAATGCCAGACTCCCGGCTAACAAATACGGCACAACTACTTCTTTCTTATTCATCATTCAGTGTTTTATGTTTTTACAAATTTGAGAATATAAACACCAAATAACAAGCTATGTTTAATAAGAAATCATTAAAATTGCATCAATGTACCAATACTAAGGCGGTCGCCGAAAATTTAAAGCCACGCAACAATTCTTCAGCAGATAGTCGCTTTTTTCCAGCCAATTGAAGTTCCTTTAAATTTATAAACCCATCATTTACAGCCACTTTAATAAACCGTTTCCCATCGGTAATAACCGATCCAACCTCCAGTTGATGGGGTTCAGCCAATGGTTCAGCCTTAAATATTTTAAACTCAATGGGTTGCGATTCTAAATTTTGTCTAAATAACGACCATGCCGCCGGATAAGGTGATAATCCACGTATTTGGTTATGTATTTCGGTTGAACCTTTGGTCCAATCTACCTTACAATGTTCTCTAAAAATTTTTGGTGCTGTTTTAAGCACCATATTTTCGGACATTTCGGTCTGATTTCTTGGCGAAACGTCACCGGCAACAATCGCATCCACGGTTTTCACCACCAAGGTCGCACCAACCTTCATCAGATCGTTATGCAAATCGCCGGCCGAATAGTCAAACGGTATATCCACTGCTTCCGAAAACATTATCTTTCCGGTATCTATTTCTTTATCAATTAAAAAAGTTGTTACACCAGACTTGTTTTCACCATTAATAATCGCATGATTTATAGGTGCTGCACCACGGTATTGCGGCAACAACGAAGCATGCAGATTAAACGTGCCCAACGATGGCATAGCCCAAACCACTTCGGGCAGCATCCGAAATGCCACCACAATTTGAAGATTAGCATTTAATGCCGATAGGGCATGTAAAAAATCAGGGTCCTTCATCTTCACAGGCTGAAGCACAGGCAACCCAACCGACACAGCGTATTTTTTTACATCGCTCTCGTGTATCTTAAGACCCCGGCCGGCAGGTTTATCGGGTACGGTAACCACCCCTACCACATTATATTTTTGTTCTACAAGTGTTTTCAAAATCGTCACCGCAAATTCGGGCGTTCCCATAAACACAATTCGTAAATCCGCTTTATTCATATCCAACTATTCATTTCTTATATCCTTTCCCCACATCAGTTTGTTGCGCATCGTTTCGTAAAAATTATTTGTAAGGCGCTGAACCACTTTTACTTTCACAGTACTACGTTCTATTTCCAATATCTGATTCGTATCAAATGCATACGACTGCGAATCGACCGATACCAGAAAATTCGGCGAACGGCTTTCGATCTCGAGTCTGATTTTTACATCGTCGGGGATTACCAATGGCCGAACCGTGAGACTATGTGGTGCTATGGGTGTAATGACCAAATTAGCACTAGAAGGATGCAATATTGGCCCGCCGGCACTCAGCGAATACGCCGTAGAACCGGTTGGAGTGGCAATGATGAGACCATCGGCCCAGTAGGCACTTAAAAACTGATTATTTAAGTATACATTAACCACAATAAGCGACGAGGTATCGCGACGAAGAACAGCAATTTCATTCAGCGAGAAATACGAAACACTATGGCCATTTGCCGAACTCAAAGCCAAAGCGGTGCGCTCTTCAATAATATAATGGCCACTAATAATTTCGTCCAATACGGTTGTAGCATCTTTCATGGCAATATCGGCCAAAAACCCCAGCCGGCCGGTATTAATGCCAACCAATGCAGTATTTTTGGGTTGAACCAGTTGTGCAGCCCTTAAAAAAGTACCGTCGCCACCAATACTAAATACAAAATCGCATCCACAAGGCATTTCCTCGCGCTTAAATACACCAAATGAATTTGGAACAGAAATACCGGCATCAATACAACAGGATACTAAAGGTTCATGCACATATACTTTACAGCCCTTTTCCTGAAGATTGCTGAAAAAACCTGAAATAAGTACAGCCGACGATTTTCCAAACGAACGACCAAAAAGTGCAATTTGCATGCTTTGTTATTTTATGCGAAGATACA
Organism: Bacteroidota bacterium; assembly: GCA_003249935.1. Lineage (GTDB taxonomy): Bacteria > Bacteroidota > Bacteroidia > Bacteroidales > UBA5342 > SZUA-561. The sequence goes on along the minus strand of QKHT01000312.1, from coordinate 11,610 downwards.
ACTAAACAGCTAAAGTGAAAAACGAGCCGCCCCATTGCTTTAAACAACCGGTTCAAAAATAAAAAACCCGTGAACAGCGGTAAACTGGTAAATTGTTGATATTTTTACCCGCTTGTAATCCTTTTGGAGTTTGAATTGTTAATATCAATAAAATATTTAAATGGAGAATAGACCAGAATCACACATACTCGTTATTTTTGGTGCATCGGGCGATTTGGCATGGCGTAAACTTATGCCTGCTATATACGACCTCTATGTTCAGAAAATGATGCCCGAAAACGTGTACATTTTGGGTGTAGGCCGAACCGGATTTGAACACGATGAATATGTAAACAAAATTAGAACAGGTGTCGAAAAATTTGCACAGATCAAGGAAAAGAACGAATCTTTTTACAATAAAATCGGATACTTATCGCTCGATACCAGCAATGTAGATGCCTACCAGGCACTAAAAAGCCGCCTCGAAGAAATAAAAGAAACCGGTGTAGAAGACAATATTATTTTCTATCTCGCTACCCCGCCCGACTTGTTTGTTACCATTCCAAGTGCCCTGCACATACAGGGTTTGGCAAAAGAGAGTAAATACACCGGCTATCGGCGAATTATTATCGAAAAGCCGTTTGGAACAACCCTCGGGAGTGCAATTTATCTCAATACGCACTTATCCAAAGCATTTAAGGAACACCAAATATACCGTATCGACCACTATTTGGGCAAAGAAACGGTTCAAAACCTAATGGTTACCCGTTTTTCGAATAGTATTTTTGAACCATTATGGAACCGAAATTACATTTCGCATGTTGAAATATCGGCATCCGAAAGTCTGGGAATTGGAAGTCGCGGAGGTTATTACGACCATTCGGGTGCCTTGCGCGATATGTTTCAGAACCACTTATTACAACTACTTACCTATGTTGCTATGGAGCCCCCTACGCTACTCGATGCCGAAAGCATCCGCACCGAAGGGCTAAAGGTAATTCAGGCATTGCGTCCCATTAGCGAGAGCAACTTTAACAATGAAGTTATACGGGGTCAGTATACTTCATCGCTGATTCGGGGAGAAAAGACCAATGGTTATCGTGAAGAAGAAGGCGTTCCGGCAGATAGCCGTACAGAGACCTTTGCAGCAGTTAAACTTACTATCGACAACTGGCGATGGTCGGGTGTACCATTTTATGTGCGTACGGGAAAAAGACTTCCAACACGCGTTTCGGAGGTGGTAATCAACTTTAAACCCACACCACATCACTTATTTCACGAAAACGAGTCGATATTAAATACAAATAATCAGCTTATTATCCGCATACAACCCGACGAAGGCATTCTTCTTAATTTCGGAATGAAACTACCGGGAGCCGGTTACAGGGTAAAAAACGTAGGCATGGATTTTCATTATTCCGATTTGAGCCAGGTGTATTTGCCTTCGGCATACGAACGGCTTTTACTCGACTGTATGCTTGGAGATGCCACACTGTTTGCTCGCGGCGATACCGTAGAAGCCGCATGGCGCTTTGTGCAGCCCATTCTCGATCGCTGGACATCGGACCCTACCGTACCGCTTTATGGCTATCCGGCCGGCACATGGGGTCCAATTGAAGCAGAACGAATGATTGAAATTCCCGGAATGAATTGGCGATTCCCATGTAAAAACCTTTCGAACAGCGATGAATATTGTGAATTGTAAAATTACAACAGATTGTTAGATTTTCGACGTTCGACGAGATCTAAGAGGCTCATATACAGTTATTTGCAAATATTCACACTATGATGTAATGTTCTTAAAATCAATGTATTATATAAGTTTAACGAACGATTAAAATTATGGAAACAACATATAAGGTTATTAAATACAAAAGAGGAGAGATTTACATTTTCGACACAGTGGAGGATATGAGTAAGTATGTAACACAACGGCTTATTGATGCCTCTATGAACAATGAAGCAGGCATGGTTTCGTGTGCTCTTTCGGGTGGTACCACACCGGTTAGCTTATTCCGCGAACTGGCCAAAAGCGATCCTCGCAACGTATTCCTTCGTAATATCCTTTGGTTTTGGGGCGATGAACGTATGGTTCGGCCAACAGATAAAGAGAGTAATTTTAAACTGGCTTGCGAAAACTATTTCGACCATGTATCCACCAATTTTGCATCGGTTTTCAGAATTTGGGGCGAAGATGATCCAACTACCGAACAAGCGCGCTACGCACGGGTTTTGGATGGAATATTGCCCAAGATAAATGGCCGGCCACAGTTCGACTACATCCTGTTGGGGATGGGAACCGATGGACATACAGCATCGATCTTTCCCGACAGAACCGATCTTTTCGAAAGCGAACTAAATGTGGCCTCCGTGGTTCACCCACAAAGCAAACAAAACCGTATTACACTAACCGGACCGGTAATAAATTCGGCAAAGAACGTTCTTATGCTGGTTACCGGAAAAGAAAAATCAGATATTATACGTAAAGTGGTTTTTGAAGAAGGTACATTTTCCCAATATCCGGTTTCTTTGGTTGAACCAAAAGCAGGTAAACTTATCTGGTGTATCGACAAAGCGGCTGCATCAATGCTTTGAATTCAATGAAAATAACACGATAATACAAAAAGGCAATCCATTACGGACTGCCTTTTTTATTTAATTCCCAGATTAATAGTTCTCTGCAAGAATTTCGAAATACTCTTTTGGGTGCAGACACGCCGGACAATTGGCCAGTGCTTTCTTGCCTTCGTGAACATAACCACATTTAGTGCACATCCATTTAACCACTTCATCGCGCTCGAACACGCAATCGGCCTGAATATTTGCAAGCAATTTCGTAAAACGGCTTTCATGCGTCTGCTCGGCTTTTGCAACCGCCTTAAAAGCTGAGGCAATAGCGGTAAAACCTTCTTCGGCAGCAACTTTAGCAAAATAGGGATATAACTCGTGGCTCTCCTCGCTCTCGCCATGAATGGATTCCATCAGATTTTCGATGGTGGTTCCTCCTGGTCCGGCCGGGAAGGTGGCCGTAATTTCAACCGTTCCCCCACCAAGTAAACGGTAAAAACGTTTAGCATGAGCGGCTTCGTGATCGGCCGTTTGTAAAAAAATTGAACCAATTTGTTCATACCCTTCCTTTTTGGCAATTTTTGCGTACATGGTATACCTGTTGCGCGCCTGAGATTCGCCTGCGAAAGCCATCATCAGGTGTTTTTCTGTTTGCGTTCCCTTTAAACTTTTTTCCATAATGTATAATTATTAAATTAGTACGAATTTTATTAATAATAACTCAACATATTTTTATTATCCATTGTGCTCAAACCATTAATATCAGAGGCTGTTTTCACAAATTATTGCTAATGTGCCTGTAAAATTTTTTCGACCATCGAACCTTGTTAAATCTAACGATCTGTTCATCAAATTACAGTTCTCGAAAACGGAGTCATATCATACGTTGCAAACTGCCCGGCAATAAATCGGTAATAACCGGTAATAGCCACCATTGCCGCATTATCGGTGGTATAGGCAACAGGCGGAATGAACACTTCCCAACGTTGTTTTACAGCCATTTGCGTAAGCACATTACGTAGTCCGGAATTCGCCGAAACGCCGCCCGCAATAGCAATTTGGTTTATATTTAAATCTTTGGCTGCCTTTTTAAGTTTATTCAACAATATATCTATGATTGTTTTTTGCAGTGAAGCGCATAAATCAGCCAGATTTTGTTGAATAAAATCGGGATTTTCAATTAATCGATCCCGCAAAAAGTAGAGAAACGACGTTTTTAATCCGCTAAAACTATAATTATACCCTTCCATTCGGGGTTTGGCAAATTCAAACTTTGTGGCATCGCCATCCAATGCATATTTATCAATCAGAGGGCCTCCGGGATAAGGTAGTCCCATAATTTTTGCACATTTATCGAATGCTTCGCCGGCGGCATCGTCAATTGTTTGCCCGATAACCTCCATATCGAGTTCGCTTTTCACTAAAATAATTTGCGAATTTCCACCCGATACCAGTAAACAAAGGAACGGGAAACGCGGCGTATCTGTTTTTTTATCTGGTTGTTGTATAAAAAGTGCTAAAACATGCGCTTGCAAGTGGTTTACATCAATGATAGGAATATCGAGCGCACGGGCCAAACCTTTTGCAAATGAACTGCCGACTAAAAGTGAGCCTAATAAACCGGGCCCACGGGTAAAGGCCACAGCCGACAATTCGGAGCAATCAATTCCTGCGGCTTTAATTGCAGCATCAACCACTGGCACAACACTTTGCTGATGCGCACGACTGGCCAATTCGGGTACCACACCGCCGTAAGTAATGTGAACATCCTGCCCTGCAACCACGTTCGAAAGAATAACCCCGTCGCGGATCACCGCAGCCGATGTATCATCGCACGACGACTCAATACCTAAAATTGTAATACTCATATAAAAACTATCGGAAACGATTGAAAAACATACTGTTCTTTTTGCTATTTTTGTGCAATAAAACCGAACAAAGATATTAAAAATAAACGCAAAATATTTGGCCGTTTCTTACTCGCAACCATTTCGGTTCCGATAATCATAGTATTTCTGTTAAGTAACAGCAGGTTGCAAACTGTGGCCTCAAAATTCATTTTGGGAGAATTGAGTTACAGATTGGGAAATAAAATGACTATAAAGTATATCGACCTCGATTTTCTGCGAACTCTTAGCCTTAAAGAGGTATACTTAAGCGACCAAAACAATGACACCATTGCATTTATACCAACAATCCGAATTGCGCTCGGCGGGTTCAGCCTAAAAGAAAAAAAGCTGAAAATCAGGTCAGTTGAACTTGAAAATCCTTTGGTAAAACTGGTAAAGCTCGATTCGGCCCATTGGAATTTTTCATTTCTGCGAGAACAATTTTCAAAAAAAGACACAACAAAAAGCGATTGGATTATACACCCCGGCCGGTTAAAAATTACAAATGGCCGCTTTTTTATGCAAAACAATTCCGATTCAACGGCCAAAACGTATAACATTCAGGCCATTAATCTATCGTCGGGAATAGAAATACTTGCCAAGGACAGCACCAATTTCGAAATATCCAAATTAAGTTTTACCGGAAACGATGGACTGATTCTCAACAAGCTTTTCGGTTCGGCTACGGTTTCGTCCAAAGCGGTGGTAATGAAGGAAATATTTGCACAATTCCCTCAATCAATCATCAATCTCACCTCGTTATCCCTCTCCTCCGACTCACTATTATCGAAAGTAAGAAGCATTGAAAAACTAAAGTTTACAATCGATTTAAATGAAGTACGCATTACACCTTCCGACTTTCGGTTTTTCAATGCAAAACTTAACGGTTTGGATGAAGCGTTACGCCTGACCGGGAAAACGAAGGGGACTGTAAACGACATAAAATTTTCTGATTTTAACCTTACTTACAGCGACTTGCTCGATTTTTCGTTCGATGGAAATTTAGTCGGAATGCCGGTAATGAAGAATGTATTTTACCATTTTAATTTCAGCAATCTGCAAATTAAAGCAGACAAGTTTCCATCTCTATACAACAAACTTGCCGCTAAGCCCATTACTAACGACAAAATATTCAACACTTTAGGCGAATTAAGATATACGGGTAAACTCACAGGTTTTACCGATCAGATTGTAAGTTATGGCAAATTGATTTCAAAACTTGGCAACATAGGTTCGGATGTAAGTATCAATATCAGCAAAAAAGGTGAGGCATCTTTTTCAGGCACCCTTTCTACCGAAAATGTAAGGTTAGGCCAGCTTTTAAATAACGATAAGGTAGGAAAACTCAACATGAAGATTTCGACACATGGCCAATACAACAGTGTAGATAAAGAACTTACTTTTGATGCTAACGGACAGGTTTCTGAAATAGAATTTATGGACTATACTTATAAAAATGTAGACATAAACGGATATTTCGAAGACGAGATGTTTAGTGGCAATCTGAATATCAGCGACCCTAACATAGATCTTAATTTTGCCGGCGACATCGACTTTACAAATACGCTACCCCTTTATGACTTTAAAGCAAACCTTCACCACGTTAATTTTTCAAATCTCAATCTCTGGAAAAAATTCCCCGAAGGTATTCTTAATGCCAGCGTATCAACCTACATTTCGGGCAATAGTATCGATAATTTAACCGGAAATATTAAAATTGAACGCTTGAATTACAACAATAATAATGGAAAGTTCAACCTCGACTCTCTTTCATTATGGCTGAACCCCAATGGACTGATTCCGGGAATAAAACTACTCTCTTCCGTAGGCGAAATAAGATTATCGGGGCCATACAACTTTAAGGCAATGGCACAAACCATACCTGCAAATCTATTTCAACACATACCCTCAGTAAAACAAAAATACACGATCGACCCAAAATTAGGTCAAAATGCTTTTACATTGTATGCCAACATAAAACCACTCGAAAACATAGCTAAAGTTCTCGAAATAAAATCGTTTAATACCGCTCCGGTGGAGGTTAGGGCCAACGTGTTTGACGCTGAAAAACGCTACGAAATGCTATTAAAATCCGATGGATTATCATTTGGCAAAGGCGATGTTCAAAACCTCGACCTAATGTTTAACTCAAGAGAAAAAACAGGGGGAAAACTCGACATCAGAGCTAAAAACCTGAGATTGGGGACCCGCGAATTAAAAAACATTACGCTGATTAATGATATAGCTTCGGATGTGCTTTATTCTAAAATAGTATGGAGCAATTCAAACCAGGACTTTGGAGGGAACATTTCAATGAATACAACCATTGCTTTGGACGAAGAGAAGAACAATATGGTCTATAATGTAAAGCTAAATTCATCCAAAATAATGCTTGGCGATTCTCTTTGGCAAATTGAACCGGCTACCTTAATACTACAAAAAAAGAGATATGAAGTAAATTCGCTTAAAATGAGCCACGACAACCTTTTTCTGAATATCGACGGTGTGGTTTCCGGGCTGGCGGAAGATACAATGAGAGTAAAACTTAATGGCGTCGAACTCGAATATCTGAGCACAATGGCCGGACTCAAAAATCCAAAATTACAAGGTAAACTTTCAGGGAACATTGGCATGTCATCGGTTTTACAATCTCCTAAACTCAATATAGACCTTATTTACAATGATGCATATGTGAACAACGTTTTTTATGGCGACTTTTATATTCATTCGAATTACGATAATACACGAAAGATTGTGGACGTTTCGCTAAAAAATCAAAAAGGGAACGTTGTTCCACTTGATGTAACAGGCATTTACAGCCCCGAAGCAGATAGCGTTCATCTTAATATGAAACTCGACAAGCTTAAAATCGACTTTTTAAAACCTTATCTCGATGGTGTGGTTCAAAATATCAGGGGACTGGCTTCGGGTAAAATGAAACTAATTGGTTCACTTAAAAAACCACAATTCGACGGTGCGGTATTCATGCAAAATGCCTTTGTTGATATCGATCTGCTTGGTACAACATACAACTTAACAGACAGCATTGAACTTAAACCGCACCAAATTAAATTCAAAAACATGCATATTTTCGATAAAGACGGAAATAAAGGGCAATTCTCAGGCTATATCAACCACGATGTATTTAAAAATATGGTATTCGACCTTAAACTATCGGTAGATAACTTTAATGTTCTCAATACTTCAAAACCCGATAAGTTACCGCTTTTTGGAAATGTATTTGCTTCCGGCATTTTAAACATCACAAATCCAAATCAAAAAGCCACACTCGACATTAAAATGAAAACAATGCCAAACTCCTCGCTTAGTATTCCAATTTCGGATAAAACAAAAGCATCGGACAACAGTTTTGTTATATTTACTTCGGCCACCAAAGCCGGTTCAGCCGTAAATAAAATTACAGATCCGATTTCGGCTCGTCAGCTATCCAAAGGCGTATTGGTGAACCTTTCGGTTGAAGCCACACCTGATGCAACCGCAGAATTGATTTTTGACGAAAAAATGGGAGATATTATTCGGGGAAATGGGACAGGCAATATTAATGTAATATTCGACTCGGAAGAGACTGATGTAAAAATGTATGGTACGTATACGGTGACTAAAGGAGACTATTTATTTACGCTTCAACGTATTATGACCAAAAAATTTGAGGTAGAGGAAGGAAGTACAATAAAATGGAGCGGCGGCTTATTAACAGCCCAAATGGACATTAACGCGTACTACAGAACCCGCGCCTCGTTATACGATTTGCTTGGAGAAACCTATGGAAATGCGAATGCCAACCGGCGAACCGATGTTTTAGCCAAGATGAAACTGAATGGCAATTTGCTGAGTCCGGCAATAACTTTCGATATAGAGTTGCCTTCGATGGATGATGGGACGCGTCAAAGTGTTCGAAATGTCATCAATTCCGACGAGGAAATGAACCGACAGATAGTATTTTTGTTGATGCGAAACCAGTTTTATACCCCCGATTATATCAGAGGAAACAATACCCAGGCATCGGCAATTAATCAATCTAAAACCACGGCACTCTCCACTGCTTCCGAACTATTATCCAGTCAGTTATCTAATTGGCTTGGACAAATTTCGAACGATTTTAACCTTGGGGTAAACTATCGCCCATCGGACGAATTGTCGAATCAGGAGGTTGACGTAATGTTATCGACACAAATCCTCGATGATCGTCTTTCGTTTAACACAAACGTTGGATACCGAAGCAACAAAGCCACTGCAAATGAAAACATAATCGGTGATTTTGATGTGACTTACAAGGTTAAAAACACCCCGGGTTTGATGTTCAAAGCCTATTCAAGATCTAACGAAAACATTCTTTACGAAACTTCGCCAACCACTCAAGGTTTAGGCATTATGTATAAGAAGGATTTCAACTCATTTAGCGACCTTTTTAAGGCTATGCGCGAAAAACTTAAAAGGCAAAAACCGAACAGTCCGAACAAGACCGATACAACCAACACAAGTGCAATAACAAACAAAAACTAATTAAATCCGGGGTTTACTGCAATCCGTTTAACTGTTTCGTAGATCTCTTCGTCGTTATTACAATCCGGAAAAATTTCGAACCATTTATCGGCCAGGGATGCATCTAAACCGGGTAGTAATTTCAACAAATTAAGTGTTTCGTTTTTTAATCCGTTTTTGTATTTACACATGGCCATCCCAAATCCAATTTCCATATTGGTTGGGTGAATATTCCAAGCTTGCGACAGCACAGATTCGGCTTTTACAAAATTCCGTTTGTCGATGTATATCCCGGCCAATAAAGACCAAACATCTTCCAGATTGGGATTAATAGTGATAGCAGTCTGATAAGAAGCAACGGCCTCTTCATCGAGACCAAGTGCGCCATAAGCATCACCAAGACCAGCCCATGCCTCGTCGCTTTTTTTGTTTAACTGAAGTGCTTTTTTAAAGTACAATGCACTTTCATCATAGGCCCCGGTTTCGAACCGGCAATAACCTAAACCAAGCCATGCTTCTTCGTATTTAGGATTTTCGTTAACCGCTTCACTATAATAAAAAGCAGCTTTATCAAAATCCCCGGTCTCCTCAAAACATTCCGCAATTAGCATCAGAGCGTGCTGGGCTTGTCCGGTAATCTGCCCGTGCTTCTTAAATATATCAATTGCTTCATCATATCTTTTTTGTTTCATTAGCACAATGCCCTTATTCATGAGAACCATTTCGTTCGAATCTGAAATAGCTAATGCAAAATCATACGCTTCAAGTGCCTGATTATAGGCTTCGTGTTGTTGTAAAAGGGAGCCCAAACTGAACCATGCACCATCGTTGTAAGGATCAACATCCAACAGTTTATTATAGTATTCTATGGCCTTTTCAACCATATTCATTAACTCGTAACATACCGCCAGTTCATTAAGAATACCCGGATTTTCGGGATTAAACGCCATTCCCTTTAACAAAAAACGAATGGCGTGAGAGTACTGTTCGTGCCCCACTAAAGCAATACCAATATCTAATGCTGTTTCATCAAAATCATCAGCACTTAATGCCATTACATGAGAAAACGCGTCTAAGGCTTTAGCCTCTTTATCGGTTTCGAGCCATAACTCACCTAATAAAAGCCAATAATCGGCATCCGTTTTTTCGAACTGCGACTCATTATTTGTAAGATACATTAACGCTTCTTTAACATTACCTTGCATGAGGATACACTTGGCTTTTAGCAAATGGAGTTCGCCGGATGCAGGATGTTGTCTCAGCCCCTGTTCAATTACAGTTTTAGCCTTGGAAATATCCAAAATCATCAGGTAGTGATTCGCCAGATGCTCATATTCTCCCACATCGAAATACCCGACATGTTTGTTCGACATCATCGACTCGAATTTCTTAGCCAGTTGGTCAAGTTCCTCATCGTCGTTCGAAAAGCCCTTATTCATGTACGAAAGTATTTAATTAGCAATTTTTAATACCAGTTTAAAACAGCGTGAAATCTTTTATCCAAGCCATTTTTCATAAACTGACTTTATACAAATTTGGCATTTTATGGATGTAAAATCAAATGAAATCACACCAACAGCAACACCGTAAACAAATATTTGGGATTAACTCACTGAATTATTGAAGGTTAAACACTTAGTATATCTCCAAAAAGTTTTCAATAATTTGTTAACACACTAATATTTCAGAAATTATGCATAAAATAATTTCGCGCACAAAATTAGGTATAAAACCTCAAAAACGCAATAATTTACTTATTTTTAAGGCTTTACACCATTCAGCATTTCGCGTTTACCAGGCGGTCCGGGCAAGCGCGAAACCACATAGCCACTTCGCTGTAAACGGCGACGCACCTCACCCTTTGCACAGTATGTAGTAAAAACGCCCTGAGACTTTTGCGAATGGAATAACATTTGTAAATGCGATTCGATCCACATCTCGGGTTGCTTATCCGGTCCGAAAGCATCAAAAAAAATCAGATCATAAAAATCAGGTTCAGCCGAAAAATCTACCAAATCGGTTTTAACTTTCATTATTTCGAAATTAGGATGAATTGATACCATTGTTTCCCAGTTGCAGGTATGCAATTTTTCGAACTGAACCGCCAAATGATCATTCAACAGCTCGGCAAAATTGAGTTGTCGCCAAATTGACTGATCTACCGGAAATTTTTCGAGCGAATAATAAGATATTCTTAGGTTGTTTTTGATCGCATACTGTAAGGAAAGTAATGCATTTAAACCAGTACCAAATCCTATTTCAAGAATGACGATTTGATCCCCAATTATTTTTTTAAGCCCATTTTCTATAAAAACATGTGCCGATTCCTGTATTGCCCCATGCGTTGAGTGATAATGCTCATTAAGTTCCGGCAAATAAACCGAACTCGAACCATCTTCAGTAATTACGATTTGCATAAACAACAATCATTTGTGCATCAAAAATGACTCTTTTTGAATTATGCAACAACAAATACATGTTATTTAACAGGTATTTCAATCTTTTTAACCATATTATCATGTTGTACAACATAAAAATGTTGTACGTTTGCAGTGGGATTTTTTTCATAGTATTAGATTTAAGGTTAGCAGAAAAGGTAGGAATCGGCTTTGGGCAGATTTCCTGCCTTTTTAGTTTTTAGCCGGTTTACCATTTAAAACCACAAAAGACT
>QKHT01000275.1 GCA_003249935.1 Bacteroidota bacterium | reverse complement strand
ATTGAATGCGGCGGGGTGGTTTTATCGGGTTTGGCATGAGTCAACAAACACAACAAAACAAGGCAAAGAAAACCATCGCCTCTAACGTATCGGCTTTGTACCCATTCGGTATCATGTAAAAATTAAAGCAAAGGCCAATTCCTTTTTGCCTCTATACAACCACTACTTCAAAAACAGAACAAATTGGCGACATGATTCAGATCAAGAATGTAAACTGATTTGCACATTATTATATGCTTATTCTGCCTCTTTTCGCAAAAACACAACTTTTTACCTCAAAATCAAGATGTCAATTGATGAAACGCTCATCAAAGGGCATTATCCGGCACAGAACATGGGGTTCTTGTAGTAATTTAATAATCGCAACGATTGGAGTTGCACAATTTAACATTATAAATGCAATATCTTTATTGCAGAACAAGATTAGTTGATTATATTTGCAGTCCAAAAATTTCTGTCAGGCTCCGTATAAGTGTCGCGAGAATTCGTGAACGCCTGCCGAATGTAACTTTAGAAACAAAAAGAATAATGTACGCAATTGTAGAAATTGGTGGACAGCAATTCAAGGTTGAAACAGGTAGAAAATTGTACATCAACCTTGTACAAGCCGCAGAAGGTGATTTATTATCTTTCGACCGTGTATTGCTTCTGGAAAAAGAAGGAGACATTAAAGTAGGTACTCCGACTGTTGATGGCGCAAGTATTAAAGCAAAAGTACTTGGCGAAGTGAAAGGCGACAAAGTTATCGTGTTTAAAAAGAAACGCAGAAAAACATATCGCAAGAAAAACGGACATCGTCAGCGTTATACACAAGTGTTAATAGAAGAAATCGTTGCTTAATTTTTAAAATCGAAAGACAATGGCACACAAAAAAGGAGTCGGTAGTTCGAAGAACGGTCGCGAATCGGAAAGTAAGCGACTTGGCGTAAAAGTATTCGGTGGCCAGTTTGCAAAAGCTGGTAACATCATTGTACGTCAGAGAGGAACACAACATCACCCGGGCGAAAACGTAGGTATTGGCAAAGACCATACCCTTTTTGCACTCGAAACCGGTGTAGTTCAATTTCAAAAGAAAAGAGACAACAAATCGTATGTATCGGTTGTTCCGGTTGTAGCTGAATAAGAAAGTTTATTTTCTGATGATATTAAATCTCCTGATTGATTACCTTTGCGGTAATATCAGGAGATTTGTTTTTTAAAGCAAATGCATTATTAAAGAACTATGTTAACAGTAAAATACATTACAGAAAACCGCGAAGACGTTATTACCCGTCTTGCTAAAAAACATGTGGATGCCGCCACGCTCGTCGATAACATCATAGCAACAGATGAAAAGCGACGTTCGGCAAAGGTTCAGGCCGATCAACTCCAAAATGAAATGAATACTTTGTCGAAAGCAATTGGACAAATGTATAAAGAGGGGCGCAAAGAGGAGGCCGATGCAGCAAAATCGCGTACCGTTGAACTCAAAGAAGATATTAAAAACCTCACAACGGCATTTGCCGAGTACGATGCGGCTGTGAATGCGTTGGTGGTTCAGCTGCCAAACCTGCCACACGACTCGGTGCCTTTTGGTCGCACGCCTGAAGAAAATGTGGTGGTACGATCGGGTGGCGAAATTCCGCAACTTCCCGACAACAAGCAGCCGCACTGGGACTTAATAAAACAACACGATATTGTAGACTTCGAACTTGGCACCAAGCTTACCGGTGCAGGTTTTCCTGTATACAAAGGCAAAGGCGCCAGATTACAGCGAGCGCTTATTAACTTCTTTCTCGACGAAGGTGTTAAATCGGGCTATTTCGAGGTTCAACCACCTATTCTCGTAAATGAGGATTCCGGTTTTGGTACGGGCCAGTTACCAGATAAGGAAGGTCAGATGTATCATGCAACGGCCGATAATTTTTATCTCATCCCCACAGCCGAAGTGCCTGTAACCAATATTTATCGCGATGTGGTTCTCGAGGAGAGCGAACTTCCCATTCGCAATATTGCCTATACACCATGTTTCCGCCGCGAAGCGGGGAGTTGGGGGGCCCATGTAAGGGGGTTGAACCGTTTACATCAGTTCGATAAGGTGGAGATTGTGCAAATTGCGCACCCCGATAAATCGTACGAAATACTCGAAACTATGGTCGCACACGTGGAAGGACTAGTTAATAAACTTGGTTTGCCATATCGTATTCTTCGTTTGTGTGGCGGCGATATGAGTTTTACTTCGGCACTTACTTACGATTTCGAAGTTTACTCTGCTGCCCAGGAACGATGGCTCGAAGTAAGTTCGGTTTCGAATTTCGAGAGTTTTCAGGCCAATCGCTTAAAATGCCGGTTCAGAGAAAAAGAGTCGAAGAAAACGGTTTTGGCGCATACGCTCAATGGGAGTGCACTGGCTTTGCCGCGTATCGTTGCTGCATTGCTCGAAAACAACCAGAACGCCGACGGTTCAATCAAAATCCCTGAAATTTTAGTACCTTACACCGGTTTCGATACCATTTAGGTTCAACCCAAAAAGATAATATTAAAACCACGTTTTAAAAAGCGTGGTTTTTTTATTTTATGCTTACCCGGCCGAATTTGTGGACGCGATATTCCTGCCGGATTTATACCCGGAACCCCTTCGGGAATGGGCACCCCCAGTTTGGCGTAATAATCAATCCAAACATCAAAATAGTGGTTCGAACCGGGCGTTTTAAATGTCATGGGTTCAAGGCAAAATACCGGTTGTCCGTTCTTGTTTTTGTAACTCAGATATACCAGTTCGGAGCAGTAGTATTTGCCGTTATCGGGCAAAAAGCAGTCGTCGTACGCTTGCCCCAGGTAGGACTCTGCAATTTCTACCGCACGGAGTCCCTGTTCTTTCGCTGATTTTCTGAGTCGGCCGGCCCATACTTTCGGATGACCGTTATTATCAGTACTTCGCGCAAGGAAATCGGCTAATGGCGTTAAAATTACGCCTTTGCCAACGGCTTCGATAATACAGGTTGTATCGTTGGTAACTTTTACAATACCGATGTGCGAAAACTTTGCTCCTTCGGCACCTTGCGTTACCGCTTCAATGGCATCGCACATCGGGCCGCAATCCATATCCTGAAAC
>QKHT01000155.1 GCA_003249935.1 Bacteroidota bacterium | reverse complement strand
ACCACTTGGCCGGCAATTCAGATTAACTGGAGTGGGACAAATATCGATATTAACCACAACACCATGTGGAATGTGCAGGCCGAAATGGGCGCATGGCATAATACCGGTACTGCATTTACCAACGTCATGGCGTGGAATAACCTGTCGAACCGTGGTATTTACGACTCACAAACATCGCAACGGAACAACTATTTGTGGCAATTACCCACCAATCCTTTTGTAAATCTGGCGGGTGGCAATTTTAATCTCGTGGCCGGTTCTGCGCCCATCGACAAGGGACGGTCAACCTCTCTTTTCGATGGCTCCACACTTACCGGTTACACTGGTTCGGCCCCCGATGCCGGTGCTTACGAGTATGGCGGCGAAGCATGGAAAGCCGGTGTAAACTGGGATGTACTTACTGGTCCAACCGGGCGTGGTTGTTACGGGTTACCCGGCGAAAAATGTATTGATACAGCCACCGAAATAGTACATTCCGACAAAAAATCGGGCGAATTGTTGGTCTATCCGAATCCGGTGCGTGTTTCGGACCAGTTTCTTACTATAAAAGGTATGGCTGCAAATGACGAATGGCAGATTTTTGGCGTGAATGGTTGTTTGGCAAAAGCGGGTAAGGCCAATGGCAAATCGTCGGTCTTGGTTGGAGACTTAAAACCCGGTATGTATCTGATTTCAGTTAAATCGAATGGTGAAATAGTTAACAGTAAGTTCGTTAAACTTTAGTCAGTGGTATTTGTATTATTATCTAAGTATAAAAAACGATGAGATTTATCCCAATGATGTTAACATTTGGCATATTGCTGTGTGTTAATGCTATTTCTGCTGGTTTGCCTAAAGGGTATCCGGTTTCGGAACGGCAGAAATTAAATATTAATCAAAAGTGGCAATTTCACCTCGGCGACGCTGAGGCCAAATTTTACACCAATGGTTTCGACGATAAGCAGTGGAAAACGGTAAGTGTGCCGCATACCTTGTCTCTTACGTCGTTGGGCTTGGATAGCTGCCGCGACGATAAAACGCAGCCTACCTTTCAGCGTAATGTGGGTTGGTATCGCAAATCCATTAATGTAACGGCCGATGTTCATAAAAAAGTGTTTCTCGAGTTCGAAGGGGCACACCAAATCACCGATTTGTGGGTCAACGGTAAACATGTGGGGCAGCATGCAATTGGCGGATATACGCCATTCCATTTCGATATATCGGACCATGTAGTTCGTGGAAAAGCCAATGAGGTGACGCTTTTGGTGGATAATAGAGTGAATGAGAGTACTCCACCGGATGGTGGTATGTTCGACTATATTAAGTTTAGCGGCTTGTACCGCGATGTGTATCTGGTAGAAACCAATCCTGTACATGTGACATTTAACTGGGAGGCGATGAAGGCCGGTGTTAATATCACCACGCCAACTGTCGACCCGGTAAATATGAACGCCATAATCGACATTAAAACGGTGGTTCGAAACGAAAATAAAACACCAAAAACAACAGAAGTGCTTACCCGTATTGTGGATAAAGCCGGTGTTGTTGTGCTTAAACTTAACCAAAAAGCGACCATAAAAGCGGGCGAAGATTTCGAGTTTAACCAGATTGGTGCTATCGAAGATAATTTGCACTTGTGGTCTATCGAAACACCGTACCTCTACCATGTCAATACGTTGGTGATGGTCGATGGTGTTACAGTGGATTGTGTGGACAACACTTTGGGTATCCGCAAGTTCGAACTCGACTATCAACGTGGCTTTTTACTCAACAATAAGCCTGTAAAATTAATAGGGGTGAACCGACACCAGCACTACGGATACATTGGCGATGCATTGCCTAATTCGCTGCATTACAAAGATGTGTTGCAATTAAAACAGTTGGGATGTAACGTTATTCGTACCGCACATTATCCGCAAGATGATGCGCTGATTGAAGCCTGCGACCAACTCGGTGTGCTCATTTACGAAGAAGCACCCACATGGATTAAAATTGGTACTCCCGCTTGGTTCGATAATTACGAAGAGGCTTTACGCCGTTGTATTCGTAACCACCGCAACCATCCGTCGGTGGTTATCTGGGGAGCCGGAATCAATCACCGCGGTTATGTGCCCAGTGCTGTGTTGGCTGCTAAGCAAGAAGATCCAACCCGTTTTACGGCCTCGCAAAGCAGCCGTTGGACCGGTTGGCAAACCTCGGGCCTTACCGACTTGTTTGCCAATATGATGTATGGCCCGGGTATTTGGGACCGGTCGGAACCCTTGCTGGCGATGGAAGGTCGCTCGGGTCCGGAAGCTGTGGCCGAATATATGCGCGATCCACTATTGCTTGGTCTTATCTCCTGGACTGCTCACGCCTATTATACCTTTCACAACAACGATAAGCCTGCCGAAGATAAAACCCGCAGCGGCATGATGACGGTATTCCGCCAGCCACGCAAATCATTTTACTGGTATCCTTCGGAGTTTTTGGCTGAACCGGTGTTGAACGTGGTGGATCAATGGACAAAAGATGACGCGAAAAAGTTTACTGTTTACAGCAATTGCGACATGGTCGAACTGCTTTTAAATGGTAAATCAATTGCCTGTGGAAAACCAAGTGCCGACTCGGCTTATATTGGGTTGAATCATGCACCGTTTGAGTTTAAGGATCTGCCTTATGCCGACGGAAAGCTGGAAGTTCGCGGATTGAAAAATGGCGTGGCCACACAAAGTAAAACCATATTTACTCCCGGTAAACCAGTGGCTTTGTCGTTACGTATCGATAC